>JALSGV010000193.1 GCA_026982565.1 Gammaproteobacteria bacterium | reverse complement strand
GTGCTGCGGCCCAGCAGCCAGCCCATCACGAGGTGGGTTTTGTCCTCGGGGGACTGCGCCGGGTCGAGGGGATAGGCCTCGCGGGTGACCAGGGGCGCGGCGTAGCGTTGTTCGTCAGCTACTGCAAAGGTGGCGTCCAGGCGCTGGAAGCGGGCCAGCGCCCGTTCCTCGAAGCGCGCCTGGTGCTCATGGGCCGGGATGTCGCCGTAGGTCATGAAAATGGCGTTGGACGGGTGGTAATGGGTTTTGTAGAAAGCCCTGAGCCGCTCATAGGTGAGATCGGGTATGTGTTCCGGGTCGCCGCCGCTGTTGTAGTGGTAGGTGGTGGTGGGGAACAGGTGCTTGCTCAGGTATTGCCACAACTGGGTGACGGGCGAACTCATGGCGCCCTTCATCTCATTGAAGACCACGCCCTTGAAGACCAGGCGGCTGTCGGGATTCGACGGCTCTTCGAATTCCACCCGGTGCCCTTCCTGGGCGAAATCCAGTTCATCGAGGCGCGCAAAGAACACCGCATCCAGATAGACGTCCAACAGATTGTTGAAATCCCTGCGGTTCTTGCTGGCGAAGGGATAGGCGGTCCAGTCGCTGCTGGTGAAGGCGTTCATGAAGGTGTTCAGGGAGCGCCGGATCATCATGAAAAAAGGGTCGCGCACGGGGTAGCGCTCGCTGCCGCACAAGGCCGTGTGCTCCAGGATATGGGCGACGCCGGTGGAATCCATGGGCGCCGTGCGCAGGGCGACCAGAAAGACATTTTCGGGATTGCGGGCCGCGATGTGATAGTGCAGGGCGCCGGTGGCCTTGTGTTCATATTCCTCAACAGATACGTTGAGGGAGTCAATGGCCTCGCTGCGCCGCCACTGGAATGCCGGGTGCGCCGCGGCGTCGTTGCCTTGCTCACTTGCAGATGTGTTCATGTGTCTGGGACGGGCCCTCTGAATTGGACGAAGGCCTATTCTACCTTGTCCCGCACCGGCGCGGCTACGGTTATTCAGGAGAGTGAGGTGAATTTCGCGCCGGCAGTGACGGGGTGGCGAATTCACCACCCCTCGTTGCGCACTGAATGTCAGGGAACGGCGGAGCGCCGCTGGTTTCAGTAGAAGATGCTGATCATGTCGGCGAACTGCTGCCCGGCCTCCTCCAGCAGGGGCTCGAGGTCCAGGTCTTCCGGCTTGAGGCCGACCTGGGGCCAGGCGGCTTCGTCGATGGTCAGTTCGGTCATGGGCAATTCACAGAATGCGCCGATTTCCGTATGGTTCGCCAGGGAATTGGCCATGTGAATGATGGCGGTCTCCATGGTGCCGGCCTTGGCCATGCCCGGCTGGTGATGGTTGGCCACGGCATCGCAGATGGGCTCTGGGATGTGCCACAGCTTCATCAGCAGGGCGCCGATGGCGGCGTGACTGAAGCCAAAGGCCTCGCTTTCCGCCTGGTGCAGGACATCCTCGTCGCCGGCGGCCTGGATCAGCAATTCCTTGGCGGTCTCCGGTGCGCGGTGATAGAGGATCAGGCTGCCGATATCGTGCATCAGCCCCGCCACGAACAGCCTTTCCGGGTGGAGGACGTTGAGACGCTTGGCCAGCAGGCGGCTGAGCACCGCCGTGTAGAGGCTGTGGCGCCAGAAGGTATCCATGTTGACCACGTTGTGGGGGATGTGGGAGAAGGTCTTCACCGCCGTGATGGCGATGACCATGCTGTACAGCTCACTGATGCCGATGACCGCGATGGCGCGCGAGACGGTATCGATCTTTGATGAAAAGTTATAGTATGAGCTGTTGACGATCTTCAGCAGGCGCAGGGACAGGTTGGGATCCCGGCTGACCACTTCTCCGATGCTGGCGGCGGACGGGTTGTGGGATTCGATCAGGTCGAAGACCTTGATGCACACATCGGGGGGGGATACGAGTCCTGATACCTCGTTCACCCACGCGGAAGCGGTGTGGTCATCTTGTGGTTGCGCCGCTGCCGGCGCCGTGGCGGATAGATTGGTTTGATTCATCTCAGGGTCCCTTGTTATTTGCATCGACCGGTGGCGAAAGATCTCATGCACTTGTCATTCCAGGCGCTACCCACTATAACGACAAGGATGGAGATTAATTTAGCCGTCCGTTCGTTTCGGGAAGGGCGTCACAAATCGTTTGAGCGCATCGGTATTCAGATGGCTATACAGGGTCTGCGGACGAACAGACCATGCCATGACGCCATGCGGGACTTGCTTCAGTGAAGGGACTATGAATCGGCATAAACTCAGCCCTCTCATAATGTTCTTGCGTCTAATCTATTGAAAGAAAAAGCTATTTCTGATATTTGCAGGAATTCTCCGTAAGTGGTTCTCGTCTTCGGCGCGGGTATCGCGGGGCATCGCTGCAGGTGACACAATATGGCAAAAATTGCATGGCATAAGCGGGACAGCGCATGGAAGCAGACGTTGGGCTGCCGCCTGGAAGCTGCCGTGGCATGGCTTTTTTTCGCTGCAGTGCGGCTTCTCCCCGCTGCCCGGGCCTCGGCCTTTGGCCGGCGCCTGTTTGGCTGGGCCGGCCCCAGGAGCGCCAAGCACCGCAAGGTGCTGGACAACCTGAGCATCGTGCTGTGCGCCGCGTCTGAGGAAGAGCTGCGGGCGGCGGGGCGCCAGGTGTGGGAAAACTTCGGCGCGGTCGTGGCCGAATTTCCTCACCTGGACACCATAACCGACCGGGATTGCCGCGATCCCGCCATCGAGATCGTGTGCAAGAACCAGGACCCCGATTTCCTGGCCCACAAGAAGCCCTGTATCTTCGTCGCCGCCCATGTCGGAAGCTGGGAGCTTTCCGCATTCGTCATCGGTCAGATGGGCTATCCTGTCGATGTGATCTACAGCCCTCTTGCCAACCCCTATCTGGAGGACATGATCCAACGCATGCGCGCACCGCTGGGGTGCGGCTTTATCCCCAAGGCCAATGCCTTCCGCAGCGCCTACAAGACGCTCAAAAAGGGGCGCTCCGTGGGTCTGCACGTGGATGTGCGGGTCGATAGCGGGAGGGAAGCGCCTTTCTTCGGCGTCAAGGCGCCCACCACCGAGTTGCCCATGTGGCTGTCCCGCAAGACCGGCTGCCCCATCGTTCCCATCCGCACGGAGCGCCTGGGAGATGCCCGTTTCCGCACCACGATCTTTCCCACGCTTCCCCCGCCCCCCGCAGGAGTGGATGAAGAAGAGGCCATGCTGCGGCAATGCATGGAGATGAACCGCGTCATCAGCGGGTTCATCGCGGACAAGCCCGGACAATGGTGGTGTGGCAAACGCCGCTGGACCAAGGCGGTCATCGCCGATTTCAGGAAACAGCAAAAGGCGCCTTCCCCGCATGACCATGGCCAATGACCCAAGTGAAGCAAGTGGCCGCCTTGCCGCCATATGGTGGCTGCAGGCATTGGCGCTCAAATCGTTCTGGGGGGTCAGCGCGCGCCTTTCGCCGCAAGGCGCTTCCCGGTTCGGGCGTCGTCTGCTGGGTTGGGTCGGACCCATGACCGGCAAGCATGCCGATGTCCTGGCCAATCTGGCCACGGCTTTTCCCGGCAGGCAGGCTGGCGAGATTCGGGTATTGGGACGTGCAATGTGGGACAGCCTGGGCGCTACCCTGGCCGAGTATCCCCATTTGAAGACATTGGGCCGGATAGAAGACGCCAATCCCCATCTGGAGATCAGAAATCTATCTGGTGTGCAGGATTTGCGGCGCGATGGCCCGTTTATTTTTGTTTCCGCCCACCTTGCCAATTGGGAACTGACCGCCCTGGCGGTCAAGCGCCTGAGCGGCACGGTCACCATGCTCTACAATCCACAGAAGAATCCCAGCCTGGAGTCCATGGTGCAGGCCCAGCGCTCCGCCATGGAGAGCCGCTATATTCCCGTGAGAAACGCCGTTCACGGACTCTACCGGAGTCTGCGCCGCGGGGAAAGTGTTGCCCTTTTGATCGATTATCGGGTGAAGGAAGGTGATCTGATCCCTTTCTTTGGCGTGCCAGCCACGACCACGACCGCGCCGGCCTGGCTGGCCGCCAAGACAGGTTGTGGGGTCATGCCGGTGGGGATGGAGCGTCTGGGAGATGCGCGATACCGCCTGACCCTCAAACCTCCCCTTTTCATGGAGCGATGCAGCAAACCTTCACAGGAGGTGATAGAGGGCTTCACCGAGGCGCTCAACAGGGAGATAGAGGCCCTGATCGAGGTCGCGCCAGGGCAATGGCTGTGCACCAAGCGGCGCTGGCCCAAAAGGTTTTTGAAGAAGGCCTGATTTTCCACCTGAAGAGGGTGTCGCAAAAGCCCCTCAAGGGGAGCAGGAAGGAAATCCTTTTGCGGCACCCTCCTGAATCCGTGGGGCGTCATGTTTCCGGGTCGATCCAGGCGCGGGTTTCCGGGAAATAGTGAACGACGCCCTCCACCACGCCCGCGGCATAGTTCCCGTTCATGTCCAGGAAGTCTCCTTTGGCCACATAGAGGCAATCCGTCAGGCCCTGTTCCTCCGATGATTGTTGGGCGGCCTGTCTCACGTCCTCCCGCGCATTGGCGACCAGGATGGATTTCAGGCCGCTGCACAGCACGGGCAGGTCGTTGCCGCTGTCGCCGGCGAAAACGGTGCGTTCCTCTGGGATATCCAGGCTGCGCCGCAGGAACTGAATGGCGTGCAGTTTGTTGGCGCCGCGCGGCAGGATATCCAGCAGTCCCACGTCCTTGATGTCGTCGATGCTCCAGATGAAATTGGCCCGGATGCCATGGCTCTCCAGCCGTTGTTCCATTTCCGGCAACAGCCGTTGGGTATCCGTGTCGCCCGGCAGGTAATAGCTGATCTTGTAGCGCCCCTGTTTTTCCTGCTCCTGAAGTGTCAGCACCTCGATGTCCTCAAACAGGCGCGTGATTTGGGCGTGATCCGCGCCGTCCCAGTCGGGGGCGATCTCCTCGTGCCATGAGGACATGGACCGCCACTGCGGGGTGGTCTCAAAAATCGTCGCCCCTACGTCGCCGATGGCGAAATCCGGTTCGGGGATCTGATATTGATGTATGGCGCCGCGCAGCAGCGACTCGTCACGGCCGCTGACGTAGACCAGCAGCAGATTGGGATGGCTGGCCAGGCGGGCAAACAGCGCCCGCGCCTGCGCGGACTCGGGGTGGTGGCCGTTGGGCAGAATGGTGCGGTCCAGGTCTGTACAGAGCAGGATGGTTTCGGTCATGATAGGGACATTGTGATCGGATTTTTTTCAAAATGAGCATAGCAGTGTAATGGAAGAACCCGCGACATGGGAAAAGATCCTGGTTGCCGTGCTGGCCTTGGCGCTGATTTTTTTCATGCGCCCCGGTCTCAAGGCGGCCATGGAGCGCAGCAAGACAGCGGAGAAGGATTGGGCCGGTGTACTGATTCCTATCGGTTTTGTGGTGTTGTTCGTCATCTTTCTCATCATGATTCAATGAACAGGCCGCGGAGCAGGCTGCATGCCCAGTGAAAGCAGGACGGAAGGCCTGAAACGGCTATGGTGGGAGGCCCTGGAGGAGCAGGGCGGTCATGTGCAGGGGCTGGAGGCAATCCAGGGTGAAGGACTGCGGCAGGTGCTGAGCATGGATGACGATCTCCGCCATGTGCCCGGTCTGGGTCTGGTCTGCCTGCGTGTTTGTGAGGCCCCGCCGGGCGCCTGGACCATTGCCGATACGTTGCTGGAGCAACTGTCATCCCTGCAAGAGGAAACGGGCGCGGCGTGGTGGTTGGTGCTGCTGGTGCCGCGTGTCAGCGGAGAGGGAGCGCAGGGTTATATTCTCGGCGATCTGTCATCGCCGCCCGTCAAGAATCCTCCCCAGTCCGGGGGGGGAGAACTGCTCATAAAAGAAAGGCGGCATCTGGATTCCACGCGCATGATCCTGTCCATCGAGAAGCTTGCCACCATTCTGATGCGGAATTCCAAGGCTCAGGCCTGAATTTGCAGGTTCAGCTTACAGCCAGTTGATCTCCCTGGCCGAGAGGGGGCCGATCAGGGTCTGTTCCAGGTTTTTGGGCATGACGGCCCTTGTCTCGCTGATGGGGATGCGCCCGCCCATGATTTCCGCCATGGCCTGGGGCAGGCGGGGCTGGCGATCGGGCTCGGCGAAGCCGCCGGGAAAGAGGGGCAGGTTGTTGCCGGGCTGGTATTTGTCCGTGGCCCCGACGGTATGCAGCAGCTCATGGGTGAATACCACATTGTTGCGCGGCGTGAAACGCCTTCCCGCATAGGCCTGCACCACGCCGACGAGGCCCTTTTCCAGGCCGACGGAGTGGGGCAGTTTTTCATGGGTGGCCGGGTCGAAGAACAGCATGAACATTTTCACTTCCGGCGCCGGTCCCTCGTAGTCGTCCACCGTGAAGGCCCAGTAACGCAGCTTGAGGCTCCACAGCATGGTATCGAGCATGCCGGCCCCGGCGGGGAGGGGGGGCGGCAGTTCCTTGACCTCTCCGGCCAGGCGTATGTCGACGAGATTCTTCAGGGGGATGTCGTAGCGCTGCCCCTGGGTCCTGAAGTAGGTTTCGACGGGAATGAAGGCCTCCCTGTCCAGGGCGCGGATGTGGTTCGCTCCAGCCCGGCTGTGGTCGCCA
The DNA here is from genome assembly GCA_026982565.1 of Gammaproteobacteria bacterium. Taxonomy (GTDB): domain Bacteria; phylum Pseudomonadota; class Gammaproteobacteria; order SZUA-140; family SZUA-140; genus SZUA-140. The sequence continues at coordinate 34,348 of JALSGV010000193.1, read as the reverse complement.
TTGATGGGGTAGACGACCACGCGCAGGGTGCGCTCCCAGTTGCGCGAGTTGGCCCGCTCCACCCAGGCGTTCATGGCCACGATGAATAAGATGCCGAGGAGGAGGGCGACGCGTATTTTTCTGAACATCCTGAATCCTTTGTGATGTGGCGCTGTCACATGCAATCCATAGCTTATCGACCGCGCGCATGTTTCCTGAATCCACGGGTTCAGGTTATGGATCTTGCATTTCCTGCTCCCGGAATAAGGGTTAGAATATCCGCCACACAGCAATGATAGAGAAAATATGAATACAGCCGGACAAGTCTGCCGTTCCCTGATTGCAGGGCTCTTCTTCATTTCCGTGCTGCTGCCGGCGCAGGGCGCGGAATTTCCCATGCCAGCGCCGGGCAATGACCTGATTGGCGAGGTGTATACCGTGGCCGTGCGGGAAGGGGAGACATTGCTGGACATCGCCCGTGATCACGGCCTGGGGTATAACGAGATCATCGCCGCCAATCCCGGTATCGATCCCTGGCTGCCCCACCCCGGTACGAAGATCACCATCCCGGCCCGCTATGTGCTGCCAAACGGGCCGAGGACAGGTATTGTCGTCAATCTCGCGGAAATGCGTCTCTACTACTACCCGCCTGCAAAAGAGGGAGCGCCGCGCACGGTGATGACTTTCCCCGTCGGCATCGGCCAGGAGGGTTGGGCCACGCCGACGGGAAAGGCGCGCATTCTGGTGAAAGACAAGGATCCCGTGTGGACCGTTCCAGAGTCCATCCTTGCAGAGAGTATTGCGGAGGGGGACCCGTTGCCCAGGGTTGTGCCACCGGGGCCTGACAACCCCCTGGGGAAATATGCCCTGCGCCTGGATATGGTGGGCTACCTGATCCATGGCACCAACAAGCCCTATGGCGTGGGCCGGCGCATCAGTCATGGCTGTATACGCATGTATCCGGAAGATATCGAGGTGTTGTTTGATCGTGTCGAGGTCGGCGCCAGGGTCGAGATTATCAATCAGCCCTACAAGCTGGGCCTGGATGGCGATGCCCTGTACCTGGAATCCCATGAACCGGTCTTCGACCGCGGCGAGCCGGCGCCAAGCAATCTGCCCCAGGTTCTCCAGACCCTCGCAGTCATCACCAAGGCGGCGCGGCGGGAGGCGATCAAAGCACAGGCCGTGAATGAAGCGAGCCGCCACGACGGCATACCCCACCATCTCCATGATGTGAGGGTCGACACGATGGAGGCGCATGGCGGCGCTGGCTGGATGCTGCAGGTTGGCGCCTTCACCAATGCGGGCAATGCCCGTCAGGTAGCCTATGACCTGGATTGGGTGGAAGTGCCCATCTCCATCAGGGTGGGATTGGAAGATGGGTATTGCCGGGTGCTCATCGGGCCTTTCCCCGCTGAGTGGCAGGCTAGGGATGCCCTATGGCGTATCGTCAAGGAGGGGGGTGTCAAGGGATATATCTACCCCGCCAGCCGCCATGGTTCGTTGCTGCGCTGTGTTTCCTGAATGATCCGCGCCGGGCAGCTCCTTATGAACTGCCCGGCGATACGCTATCGCCGGTTTTATTTGGCGATGGACTTCTCGAACATGCGCTCGGCCTTCTCTTCCGCGCGGGCTGCGGCTTCCTGGGCGGCCATGGCGTCCTGCTGGGCCTGTGAGGCCTGGTTCAGGGCGCGCTGCGCCGTGTCATTGGCGTCGGACGCCTCGGAACGCGCCTGGTTGGCGGCGTCAAGCGCCTCTTGTGCCAGTGCCTTGGCTTCGTCTGCCGTCGCCTGGGCGCGGGCGGCCTCGCCAGACACCCGCTCGATGTCTGCCGTCGTGGCGCAGCCGCCCAGCAGCAGGGCGGCCAGGGCAAATGGTGCGATAGTCATGCTTGTTCTGGTCATGGTGGTGATTATCCTCCCGTGTTAGTGTGGTTGTCTGACTGCGTAAGGTAATGGATTCGCCCCTGTTTGTCACTGGCGGAGCGGGAAAAATTGCAGTCCCGGGTTTTGCTTCTCCTGCTGATATCCGAGTATATTTGTCGGCAAGTGTTCCGCGTCAGTCAGGGTATCTTGAATTGTGGTGAATGAGGGGGGGAGGAAAACAGTGGTGGCCGGTATATGAAAAACCATATCGAGCGCCTGGGCGCCAGCGGTCTCTACTACATCGAGCAGGTTGGCAGGATGGGAATCTTTCTGTGCGTCTGTTTCGTCAATATCGTCAAGCCTCCCTACAGAATTTTCCCCATCATCAAGCAGATTCATTTCATCGGCGCGCGCTCCATGTTCGTGATCGTGGTCACCGGCGCCTTCACCGGCATGGTGCTGGGGTTGCAAGGCTATTACACCCTGAGTCGTTTCGGCTCAGAGGACCTGCTGGGTTCCGCCGTGGCCCTGGGACTGATCCGTGAGCTCGGCCCTGTCCTGACGGCCTTGATGGTCATCGGGCGGGCGGGCTCCGCCATTTGCGCGGAGATCGGCATCATGAGAACGACGGAGCAGATCGACACCCTGGAATGCATGGCCATCGACCCCTACCGTTTTCTCATCGCGCCCAAGATCATTGCCGGCATTATCTCCCTGCCCTTGCTGACATTCATTTTCGACGTGGTGGGTATCCTGGGCGGCTATCTCGTCGGTGTCGTGCTGCTGGGCGTCAGCAATGGCGCCTATTTCAACGGCATGTATGAGAGTGTGTTGTGGAACGACGTGGAAATGGGTATCGTCAAGTCCTTCGTATTCGGTCTGCTCCTGGTGTGGATCTCGGCGGCCAAGGGTTTCTTTCTCCACCTCGAGCGCAAGGGCGCCTTTGGGCCGGAAGGTGTCAGCAGGGTCACGACGGATGCCGTGGTGCTGGCGTCGGTTACCATTCTCGTGTGGGATTACCTCATCAGCGCCATCATGCTTTGAGGCGGATAGAAAAAGATGAAAAAAGTAACTATTGAATTGGTCGTCGGTGTTTTCATGATCCTGGGTTTCGCGGGGTTTTCCTACATCGCCATCAAGCTGGGAGACGTGGAGCTGTTTGGGAAAAGTAATAATTACGCCGTCAGCGCCAGCTTCAATTCCGTCTCCGGCCTGAAGGAAGGGGCCTTCGTGGAGATCGCGGGTGTCAAGGTCGGCAAGGTGGCCTCGATCGTGCTGGACCCGGAGGAATACGAGGCAGTGGTGACCATGTCCATACAGAATGGCGTCAAACTGCAGGAGGACAGCATCGCGTCCATCAGGACGGCCGGCATCATGGGGGACCGCTATATCAGTATTTCTCCCGGCGGCGCGGAAGAATACATTCCACCCGGTGGTGAAATCGAGGAAACCGAATCGGCCATCAATCTCGAGGAACTCATCAGCAAGTATATTTTCAATACCAAGTGACGGGTGGTCGTGGTGTGCCATGAAGCGCTGTGAAAATGAGAATTACGGTCTTGTTTCCCTTTCTGATCTCGGCCCTGCTGGTGCTGGATTCCGGCTCGGCCTATGCGCTGGAAAATCCTTCTGCGGCGGATGCGGAGGTCGCCAACGATGCAGGGGGGGATGGTTGGGACGAGTCTTCAGACGATGATTTTATAGCGGAACTCGAAGATGAGTTCAATGAGGAATTCGACGCGGAAGCCAAATCCGCGGACAAGGACATACCCGATCCCCTCGAGCCCTTCAACAGGGCGATGTTCGCCTTCAACGACAAGCTTTACTTCCATGTGCTGAAACCCATTGCGCGCGGTTACCGGGTGGTTCCGGTTCCCGTAAGGCGCTCCGTCGCCCGGTTCTTCACCAATCTGCAGGGGCCTGTGAGGATCGTCAACAACGCCCTGCAGCTGAAGATGAAAAATACCGGCACGGAACTGCTGCGCTTGGGCATCAATACCACCATTGGCGTCGGCGGGCTGTTCGACCCCGCCAGGAGATACTGGGGGTTGAGGAGAAAGGATGAGGATTTCGGTCAGACCCTGGGCCATTACGGCGTTGGGCCGGGATTTTATCTGGTGCTGCCTTTCTACGGCTCGTATACCTTGAGGGACGGCTTGAGCGCGATGGTCGATACCCTGTATCTGGATCCCATTTACCGTTATATTGACGAATTGTGGATCAGGTTGGCGGTAAGGGGCTTCAGTATGGTCAACACGCTATCTCTCGACAAGGACACCTACGAGGCCCTCAAGCGCGATGCATTGGACCCCTACGCCTTCGTCAAGCATGCTTATGCCCAGCATCGGGCCGGACAAATCAAGGAATAATGATGAGAGTGTTTTTCCAGGAACCAGCACCCCATACGGGTATACGCACCATCAATGCGGGAACATTGTGTCTGGCGCTACTGTGCGTGCTGGTCTCGGGCATGACCTGGGCCCAGCCGCCGGATCCCGCCGATGTGATGGGCAAAATTCTGGATGAAGTGCTTGCGGAGTTGCGGGACAAGGGCCAGAGCAATGAAGAACGCGAGGCCGACATCAAAAAGATCATCTATGCGCATTTCGACTTCCGCGCCATGTCGCAGCTCACCCTCTCCACCAACTGGCGCAAGGCGACGCCAGAGGAGAAGCAGCGCTTCGTCGACAAGTTCTCCCGGTTGCTGCTGGCGACCTATATCGGACGCGTCGAGGCCTATACCAATGAGCGCGTGGAGGTGACCGGCAGGCGCATCAAGGGAGAGCGCGCCGAGGTGTCCAGCGTCATCATCAGCGGGGATGCGGAGATCCCCATACGCTACAAGATGCGCCTCAAGAAAGGACAGTGGCTGGTCTACGACGTGGTGATCGAGGAAGTCAGCCTGATCCGCAACTACCGCAGCAGTTACCGCGACATCGTCAAGAAAGAAGGCATCGAGGGGCTGTTGTCGCGCATGGATGAGAAGCTCGCCGAGATGAACGCCGGCTGATGTTCCTCATGCAGTCCCGCTCCCTCCGGCAGTGCTTGGATGAGGGGGGACGTTGGATAAAGCTTTCAAGCCGTATCCTCCCATGTATCCACCACCACCTTGACAGCCCTCTCCCCCCGGCCCGCCGCCGCGAACGCCTGGGCCAGTTTCCTGACAGGAAAGCGATGGGTGACGAGGCGTTCCGCCATCGCCCCGGCCAGGGCGGGTTGCGTGGCCAGCGTGTCCAGGGCCAGGGGGATGCGGCCGCAACGTGAAGTCTGGATCTCGATGCCACGCCCCATGGCCTGAGCGAGAGCGCCGTCGCCGGCGGCCGCCCCGTTCGCCACGAGCAGGGCGCCCCGGGCATGGAGCAGTGAGCATGAAGCGTCCGCCCGGGGCCTGATGACACGGTCCGCCTCCGCCAGGCTGCCCACCAGCGCCATGTCGAACCCCGGCAATGGCAGCTTGCCGGCCCCATGATGCCTGGCGATGAAACTCAGCGCATCGGACCTGTCCATTCTGTATGTGCGGCAACGGGGCAGTTGATCCCGCAGCCGCCGCTGCAATGCCTCCGGCACGGTGGGCGAGACATAGACGTGACAATGATCCACCATGCTGTCCGGCAAGGGGGAGGGCGGTCTTGCAGCGAGGGAAAAGGGATGCAGGCTGATTTCGTCGATGACCATCTCTGTCAGGCGCGCCATGCCCCCTGCTTCCCTTCCATGGGTGGACTTGAGATGGACGGTGCGCCGCGCCAGCCGCAGCGCGAGCTGGAGCCCGGCCGGATTGCCGGTGGTGTCGAAGACGATGTCGTAGACGCCCTCTTGAGCCTTGATCGGCGCCTCTTCAACATGGATGGACGCGTCGGCGCCCATGAGGCGGCAATATTCCGTCAGCCAGTGGTGGCGGTGCAGGGCGGTGATGGTGAAGTCGAGGTCATGACGCCGGCGGTGGCTGGCCAGGGCGGCCAGCACCAGCAGGCCCAGGCGGCGCGGACCCAGCACGGCGACGCGGTCGCCCGGCCGGGGCGGCGTGATCGCCACGGCGCGCAGGGCCGCCGCAAAGGGTTCGGCGAAGAGGGCGGCATCGAGAGGGAGGGAGGCGGGCAGCGGATGCAGGGCGGCGACGGGCGCCAGGATCCACGGGGCGAAGCCGCCGGGGAGGCGGTCGATGCCCAGGGTCAGGCGTTGCGGGCAATGGGTCTCCAGCCCGGCCGAACACCAGGGGCAGGCAGCGGCGCGGCAATCGCGGGTCCGGTGAGAGGCGTTGATGTCCACGGCCAGCGTCTGCCCGTCGCGCCGGCACAGCACCTCGTGGCCGGTGACCTGCGGCAGGGGAAAGGGCAGCGCCGCGCGGGCCATGTCCGTGGCACAGATGCCGCAACAGCGGGTCTGCAGGGGCGCAAACCCCGGGCCCAGTTGCAGGCAGGGCCTGCCATCGCGCACAATCCTCCAGCCCCGGGATGCGCTGCCGTGGTATTCGTAGCGGGCCGGCCGGAAACGGCCGTCGCGATGGAATTCCGGCGCCGTGAAGCTGATATGGGACGGGGATTCTCTGTATGATGTCATGGCTATGAAAGACGCAGAACGGCGGGGGCGGCCCGCGGATATTCCATCGATGGACTACTCGCCACTGTATCAGACTCTGGAGAATTCGCCACTGGCGTCCTGGGCGCGGTCCCTGCCCGCGCGCGTGGCGGCGGCCCTGGCGCCCCAGGTCCACGGCGATCTGCCTGCCTGGCAGGCCCTGCTGGCGGGGCTTCCCGCAGTGCATCCTTCAGGCGTGGATCTGTGTGGTGACAGGGTCCGCATCGGCAGCGCCGGGGATTGCGATGCCGCGACGCGGGGCGCGGTGGAGGACGCCCTGCGCGCCCTGCACCCCTGGCGCAAGGGGCCCTTCTCCGTATTCGGCATCCACATCGACAGCGAGTGGCGCTCGGACTGGAAATGGGCCCGCCTCCAGCCCCACATCACCCCCCTGGCGGGGCGCCGGGTGCTGGACGTGGGGTGTGGCAATGGTTATTACTGCCTGCGCATGGTGGGTGAGGGCGCGTCCCTGGCGGTGGGTATCGATCCCACTCTGCGCTATGTAGTCCAGTTCGCGGCCCTGCGCCATTTCCTGGGCGGGATACCGGCCTATGTCCTGCCCCTGGGCATCGAGTCCCTGCCCCGCGAGCCGGCCCCTTTCGACACGGTCTTTTCCATGGGGGTCTTCTACCACCGCCGCTCGCCCCTGGATCATCTGCTGGAACTGCGCGCCTGCCTGCGCAAGGGCGGGGAACTGGTGCTGGAGACCCTGGTGATCGAGGGCGGCGAGGGGACGGTGCTGGTGCCGCGGGCGCGTTACGCCCAGATGCGCAATGTGTGGTTCATCCCTTCGGTGCCGACGCTGACGGCATGGCTGCAGCGCTGCGGTTTCAGGGAGGTTCGCCCGGTGGACGTCACGCCCACCACCACGTCCGAACAGCGCGCCACGGAATGGATGCGCTTCCAGTCTCTGGCCGATTTTCTCGACCCCGAGGATCCCGCCCGCACCATCGAGGGCTATCCCGCGCCGCGGCGTGCTATCCTGGTGGCGCAGGCATGAATGGAGCGCGCGCATGAAACAGGGTGAAACACGCCATCCCTATGAGGCGCTGGGGCCCGATACCATCCTCGAGGCCGTGGAAGGCCTCGGCTTCCAATGTGACGGCCATTTCCTCGCCCTCAACAGCTATGAGAACCGCGTCTACCAGGTGGGCCTGGAAGACCGGCCGCCCCTCGTCGCCAAGTTCTACCGCCCCGGACGCTGGTCCGACGAGGCCATTCTGGAGGAGCACGCCTTCACCCGCGAGCTGCACCTGCGCGAGATCCCCGTGGTGGCGCCCATGGCCGATGAGAACGGCTGCACCCTGTTTCATGCCGGGCCGTTCCGCTTCGCCCTGTTTCCACGCTGCGGCGGCCGCGCCCCGGAACTGGACAATCCGCGGCACCTGGAGATCCTCGGGCGCTATATCGGCCGTCTCCATGCCGTGGGCGCCACCAGGCCCTTTGCGCACCGCCCGGCGCTGGACATCGAACACTTTGCCGCCGACTCGCGCCGCTATCTGCTGGAGCACGGTTTCATACCCGGGGACCTGGCGCCCGCCTACCGCTCCCTGACTGAAGATTTGATCAGGCAGGTCGAGGCCTGCTTTGAGCGGGCCGGGGACGTGGCCAGCCTGCGCCTGCACGGCGACTGCCACCCCGGCAATATCCTGTGGACGGAGGCCGGCCCCCATATCGTGGATTTCGATGACGTCCGCATGGGACCCGCCATCCAGGACCTGTGGATGTTCCTCTCCGGCGACCGCGCCTACATGAGCGCCAGGCTGGCGGACCTCCTCGATGCCTATACGGACTTCATGGATTTCGATCCCCGCGAACTGCACCTCATCGAGGCCCTGCGCACCCTGCGCATGATGCATTACGCCGCCTGGCTGGCGCGGCGCTGGGACGATCCCGCCTTTCCCGCCGCCTTCCCCTGGTTCAATTCCGGGCGATTCTGGGAAGAACACATCCTCGCCCTGCGCGAGCAGGCGGCGCTCCTCGATGAGCCGCCCCTGGTGTGGCAGTGAGGTGTATTTCTGCTTTCCCAAGGAGGGTGTCGCAAAAGCCGGTTTTTCTGTAGCTGTTGCTGTTGGGCTTCGTGCCTCAGCCCAACCTACGAATGGCTTTTACGACACCCTCCTCGGGAGAGGGGCTTGCGGTTGTAACCCCGCGCTACACTTTCCGGTCGATGCCGTGGTCTGACGGGCTGTCGTCCGCGCGGCGCCGGCGGGTGCGCCGTTCATGCTTGCTGCGCGTGTCCAGCAGCACGGGGGAATCCTTTTGGCGTCGCTGGAATTTTCTGCGATCCTGCTGGCGGCGCACGGGTTGCGGGGGAGTCTCTTCACGGTAAGGCGTCTTGGCGTGAGAGGGGGTGCGCGCCCGGGTGATGCGCGGGTAGGGCTCGACCTGGGCGGTTTCCTGGACGGTGCCGGGCTTTTTCTTCCGGTTGGAAATCTGCAGGCGCGTGCGGCCTTCATCGTCGCGGGGGAAATTGATGCTGGTCATGGTGGCGCCCTCCTCCTTGCCGTGTAAACCGGGTTAATAATAATTTACTTTGCCCGCCAGTAGTTTTCCGTGGTGACGTGTCCCGGAGCGCTGCGGCGGTTTCTTTGCATGCCGCGCGCCTCCAGCACCGCGCAGGTGTCTTTCACCATGGCGGGGTTGCCGCAGATCATCACTTGCGAGGTGTCGCGGGTGAGGGGGACGCCGGCCCGTTCTTCCAGTGCGCCCTTTTCGATTAGGGCGGGGATGCGTCCCTGCAGGGCCTGTGGGCTGTCCTCCCGGCTCACCACGGGGATCATGTGGAATTGCCGCGGGTGCGCGGCGGCAAATTGCGCCAGCTTTTCTCCGTAACTGAGATCGCTGCCGTGACGGACGCCGTGGACCAGGACGATGTGCCGGAAGCGCCGCCAGGGTTCCCCGGTGGCGAGTATGGAGAGGAACACGCCCAGGCCCGTGCCCGTGGCGAGGCACCACAGGTTCTCCCCCCCGGGCACTTCGTCCAGGACGAAGAAGCCACTTGCCTGGGCGGCCACCCATACGCTGTCGCCGGCATCGAGGGCGCCAAGGCGTGGCGAGAGGGCGCCGCCGGGGACGATGACGAAATAGAATTCCAGGGGATGCTCATGGGGGGCGTTGACGAAGGAATAGGGGCGTGCCACCCGTTCCCCGTCGATGTCCAGCGCCAGGCGGGTGAACTGCCCGGCGGTGAAGGGCGGGATGTCCGCCTCCACCTGCAGGGAGACCAGCTTGCCGGTCCACGGGCGCCGCGCGATGACTTTTCCTTGGATCCAGTTGCTCATGGTGTCCTTGCTACAGTTTTACGGTTATGGCCTGAATCCACGGATCCAGGCATGAGTCATTGATTCTATCGCAAGACATTGGGGGGCGTGGCCATATTTCAAGCGCCCCGGGCGGGCGTGATATGATAGCCGCCATGTATGAGAAGGCCGGCCCTGCATGACCCTGACTGAACTGCGCTATATCATCGCCGTGGCCCGCGAACGCCATTTCGGGCGCGCGGCGGAGGCCTGTTTCGTCAGTCAGCCCACCCTCAGCGTGGCGGTGAGAAAGCTGGAGGAGGAACTGGGCGTGTCCTTGTTCGAGCGCGCCAAGCATGAGATCACCGTCACACCAATCGGCGAGCGTATCATCGAGCAGGCGGCGCGGGTGCTGGAGGAGTCCGAGCGGGTCAAATTGTTGGCGCAGCAGGGGCGTGATCCGCTGCAAGGGCCCTTACGGGTGGGCGCCATCCTGACCATCGGGCCCTATCTCCTGCCCGGCGTGGTCTCCCTCATGCACCAGCGCGCCCCCGGTATGCCCCTGGTGCTGGAGGAAAACTACACCGCCCGCCTCAGCGAGCGCCTGCGTCAGGGCGAACTGGATGTCATCATCGTGGCGTTGCCCTTCGAGCTGCCGGGCATCAGGACAGAGCCCCTGTATTTCGAACCCTTCGTGGTGGTCTTGCCCGTTTCCCATCCGTGGTGCCGGCGCAAGGCCATTGACGCCAACGAGCTGGCCTCCCAGAACCTGTTGCTGCTGGGCGCCGGGCACTGTTTCCGCGACCAGGTGCTGGACGCCTGCCCTTCCTGCAACCGCGCGGCGCAGATCAATGGCGACATCCAGCAGACGGTGGAAGGAAGTTCCCTGGAGACCATTCGCTACATGGTGGCCTCCGGCATCGGCATCACCGTGCTGCCCTGTTCGGCGGCGGGCAACGAGCAGTATGCCCGGCAGTTGCTGGCGGTGCGCCCCTTCAAAAAGCCCGTCCCCGGCCGCCATGTGGTGCTCGCCTGGCGGGAGAGCTTTCCCCGCCCCCAGGCCATCGCCGCCCTCAGGGAGGCCATTCTCGAATGCAGGCACCGATGCACTCTGCATCCGCCTGAACCCACGGACTCAGGATGGTGAAAACAGGCTGATTTTTCGGGTATAGTTGGAAGAAGATCAAATACTGAAACTCTAAGGAGACGGATTCATGAAAAAATGGGAGTGTATCGTATGCGGTTTCATATACGATGAAGAGGCCGGTCTGCCCGAAGAGGGTATCGCGCCCGGCACACGCTGGGAGGATATCCCCGATGACTGGCTGTGCCCCGAGTGCGGCGTCTCCAAGGACAGTTTCGTGATGGTGGAAAAAGTCGCCTAGTGAGCCCCCTGGTCATCATCGGCGCGGGCCTGGCGGGATATACCCTGGCCCGCGAGGTGCGCAAGCTGGACAGTGGCCTGCCTGTCGTGATGGTGACAGCCGACGAAGGGCGCTTCTATTCCAAGCCCATGTTGTCCAATGCCCTGGCCAAGGGGCTGTCCGTGGAGAAACTGGCTTCCGCCAGCGCGGGGAAAATGGCCGGCGATCACCAATTGGAAATCCTGTCCGCCACGCGCGTGACCGCCATCGATGCCCAGGCCCGCACGGTGACCACCGGCAGCGGGGTTGTGGATTACGGAAACCTGGTGCTGGCCGTGGGCGCCATGCCCATCCCGCCGCCCCTGCAGGGCGACGCCGTGGCGCAGGTGTTGACGGTCAACAACCTGGATGACTATGCCCGTTTCCAGTCGCAAGTGGAGCAGGCGCGGCGTGTCGCCGTCATCGGGCCCGGCCTCATCGGCTGTGAATTTGCCAACGACCTGGCGGTGGCAGGCAAGACCGTCAGCGTCATCGGTCCCGACTCCCATCCTCTCGGTCGTCTGCTGCCCCCCGCCGCGGGCCGCTTCCTGCGCGACAAGCTGTCGGCGGCCGGCATCGCCTGGCGCCTCGGCGTCACGGCCAGCGAGGTCAATACGGCCCCCGGCAATACCTTTGACGTGACCTTGTCCGATGGCGCGGTGATCAATGCCGATGTGGTGTTGTCGGCCATCGGCCTGCGGCCCGATACCTCCCTGGCGCGGCAGGCCGGCCTGGCCTGTGGGCGCGGCATCACCGTCGACGAGTTTCTTCAGACCAGTGCGCCGGGGATTTATGCCTTGGGGGACTGCGCCGAAATGGATGGCCGGGTGTTGCCGTTCGTCATGCCCATCATGCACGGCGCGCGCGCATTGGCCCGCACCCTCACGGGAGGGCGCTGTGCGGTGAAGTATCCACCCATGCCGGTGGTGGTCAAGACCCCGGCCTGTCCCATAACCTTGCTCACGCCGCCAGCGGGAGCGGCGGGCGAGTGGCGGGAAGCGGCCGTGGACGATGGGGTGAGCGCCCGTTTCCTGGGGGTGGACGGGGAATTGCTGGGCTTTGCCCTGGCGGGCAGCGCCGTGGCGGGCAAGGCGGCGTTGTTGAAGGCGCTTGTTACGCCTGTAACATAAACTCCCCGGCCCCTTCCCATGGGAGGGGCTTTTGCGACACCCTCCGGAGGGAGAAGGGACCAAAGCCTTTTGCGATACCCTCCGGAGGGAAAGGGACTACTGGCATGTGCCGACGGAGCCGCTGCGGCAGCGGCGCCGGTCCACCCACTGGGCCTTGCCCAGGTCCGCGCCTTCCAGGTTGGCCTCGTCGAGATTGGCATCCACCAGGACGGCGCTTTGCATGTCGGCATCGCTCAGGTCCGCGAACAGCAGGCTGGCCCCCGTAAAATCGGCCTCAAAGAGGACGGCTCCGGCAAAGTTGCTGTCTTCCAGGGCGGCCTTGGTGAAATCGGCCTGTTGCAGCTTGCCGCCGGAAAAGTCGGCTTCATTGAGCATGGCCTGGCTGAAACTGCTGGCCGGCGCCCGCGCCTCGCGAAAGGAGGCGCCCGTGAGATCGGCCTGGTAGAAGCTCGTCTCATCCATACGCGCACCATCCAGATTGACGCCGGGCATGCGGGCGCGGTCGAATTTCGCGCCCACCAGGTAGGCCTTGCCCAGTTTGGCGGAGCTGAGGCTGGCGCGCATGAACAGGGCCTTGTCGAGGCGCGCGCCCGTGAGGTCGGCCTTGTCCAGCACGCTGAAACTGAGGTCGGCGCCGCTGAGCTTGGCCTTGCGCAGCACCGTGTTGGTAAAGTCGGTGCGGGTGAGAATGGCGCCGCGCAGGTCGACGCGGCTCAGATCGAGGTTGCGCTTGTCACACTGGATCCAGATGACGCCTTGGGCCGGTGGGTCGCTACAGGCGGCGAGGGCCAGGCCCTGAACCGAACTCAACAGCAGAATGATAAATAACGCGGTGCGGGGCAGGGGGATCAACATGGGTTAGCGAAACTTCCTTGGGACATGGTGCCCTCAATTTAGCATGTGGCGCGGGGTTTGTGTACTGCTCTGTTCTCAGAATTGGTCCTTATTAACCCGGCAACAATATATATCGTATTCAGGACGGTGTTTTACAGGCCATAGAGGCGGTCGATGATGCGGAAGCCCGCCAGGTAGGTGCCCAGGGCGGAGCCGATGGTGCTGAACAGGAACACCAGCAGAATGCGGGCGACGCGGTTCCGCCACCAGCCTTTCAGGTGGGCGGTGTCTTTTCTCAGGCGGCTGAAGTCGCCCACGCTGGGGCGGTGCAGATAGGTCTCGATGGCGGCGGTGACCATACCCGCACCGATGGTGGGGTTGAGGGAGGTGATGGGGGCGGCGATGAAGGCGCTCACCACGGTGATGGGGTGCCCGCGGGCGAGGAAGGTGCCCAGGGCGCACAGGGCGCCGTTGATGACGATCCAGTCGACGATCAGCCCCCAGCCCAGTTCGCTGCTGCGGCTGAAGCCGATGGCGAAGCCGATGAGAATGAGCCCCACGATGACCCAGGGGATGAGCTTGGGCCAGGTGCTGGGCCTGGGGATCTCGTCCAGTTGGGCGATGATCTGCGCCGTGTCCTGTTTTTCCGCCTCGTAGCGCGGCAGGTATTCGCGCATGCCTTTCATATGGCCGGCGCCGATGACTACCAGGATGTTCTTGTGCTTGCCGCTGCGCAGTTCCTGAAGAATGCGCGCCGACATATAGCGGTCGCGCTCGTCGATGAGGGGTACGAACAGTTCCCTGGCCTCTTCGGCGAACTGGGCAAAGGTGGATTCCAGCATGTCGCCTTCCTTGAGGCGCTCGATCTCCTCGGTGCTGATCTTGCGCCGCGACAGGACGCTGGAGAGCAGGCCCGCCAACAGGTTGATGCGCTGCCACCAGGGGACGTTGCGGTAGATGCGCTTGAGGGTGACGGCGATTTCGCGGTCGATGAGCAGCACCGGCAAATGTGCCTCTCCCGCGCAGTCGATGGCCATGCGCATCTCGGCGCCAGGCAGGATATTGAGCTGGTCCGCCATGCGCTGCTGGTAGGCGCCCAGGGCCAGGTTGGCGGCCACCATGGCGGTCTTCTTCTCGCGGATGACCTGGAAGAGATCCATCTTGGCGAGGGCGTCGGGATTGATGATGGCGTTGTAGCGGCTGGGGCACAACTCCACGGCGATGGCGTCATAGTCGTTGCCGGTAATGAGTTCGCGAACCTTCTCTGTGCTGGCGCGGGATATATGGGCGGTTCCCAGCAGGGTGATGGTCACCTCGCCGAAGCGGATGGTCTCGATGGGTTCCTGAGTTTCCTGGGATTGCGGCTGGTTCTGCGGGTCTGTGCTCATGAATGATCCGTTGTTGGAGATGGGGTAAATAGCGGCGATTCTAGCAATAATTCGAGGTAGTGAGAAATGTACATTAAAGATTGGCGGGCAGGGTGACGACATGCAGAGTGTGGCGCAAGCATCGTTGTTCCATTTTCAATGTTTATTGACCAGTCAAAGAGATAGCAAGATCATGACCATGCAGACAGACCGGCGGCACGAGGACAGGCTGCGCTTTTGTATGGAATACTGCCGCGGATCCTTTGTCCTGGCGGCCCAGGACGAGGAATACGAGATCGAGGTGGTGACCGATCTCTCCCTGTCGGGCATGGGGCTGGAGTTGCCTGTCTACCTCGACCCCGAGAGCCCGGTCACCATCGTCTACGATGACGATACCTATCATATGACCCTGACGGGGAGCGTGGTATGGTGCGAGGACTTTCCCGGTGACGAAGGAAACTATCAACTGGGCATCCTTTTCGATTATGCCTCACGGGACGAGAGCAGCAGCCTGCTGCTGGCCCTGCGGGAATATTTCGTGCGCGAGAGTGTCAACCTGGCTTCGGGCTGAGTTTCCTCTCTTTCCCCGTAGCGAATATCCGAGCCCCGCTGCCTGGAAACGGGTTAATATTAACCCGGCACGCAATGGCCTGTCCTTTGTTTTCAATCTGTCAGGGACTTCAGGCCTGCGCCGGCACGGCGTTGCGGCGCTGGCCAATGGAATCGCCATTGCCTGCGCACCGCGCCTTGTTCCAGCGCAGGCCTGAAGTCCTGAATACGAGATATATTATTGCCGGGTTATAATACAATGTCAGTGAATGCCATATGCCTGTGAAACTGTTTGAATATGATTGCGGACTGTTTCGATGAAAAGCCGGCCTTCTACAGTTTCGCCAATGAAACGCAGATCATAACGGGGGAGGGTGTCTTTGACCTGTATGCTCCCTAACAGGAGTGCAATGACTCTTGGATGAACCAAAGGAGGGGTTGCTATGCTTATTATTACAAATCGAAAGATCAACAAGGGGAGTTTCAAGGGTGGCGTGGGTGATCATGAAGCCTTTGGAGATGAGGTGAATGCCAAAGGACCCAATGAAGTGCGGCTGGCCAATGCTGAGAAGGTCGATGGAAGATGGCGTGTGCGTCTCATCAAAGAGCCGGGCATCATTACGGAGAAAAATGTTCCATCGAGAAAAGCGTTTGCCCAGGTTAGAGACCATCTGACTGCCAATGGCAAGAACTGTGTTTTCTTTGTGCATGGTTTCAATCAGAGTTTTGAGAAAAATCTTGAAAAGAGCCTGGCGCTGGAGAAGGAACATGACGTGGAGGTTATTGCCTTCTCGTGGCCATCCAACCCTGGCGGTTTCAAGACGAAGGAATATCGTTTTGCCAAGCGAACGGCGCGTGCCTCCGTAGGCGCCCTGGACTCCACCTTGGAGAAACTGTGCGGTTATTTGCAGGAGCCGTTCAACCGGGAAGCGCTGCAGCGCTGTGACATCAAGGTGTCACTGTTGACTTATAGTCTTGGAAATTATCTGTTTCAGAACTACGTCACCGATGCGATCTACGAGAACGAAACTGGTGTCTTCGACAATGTCGTCCTGTGTCAGGCCGACGTGGACAACGAGGGCCATGCCGCCTGGGTGGACAGTATTGCCGTCGGCAAGCGCGTCTATATCACCATCAATGAGAATGACTGGGTGCTCAAGTGGTCCGACGCCAATTTTCAGAAGGACAGGCTGGGCAATACGGCGCGCAACCTCGATTCACGCAAGGCGTTCTATTTTGACTTTACCGATGGCCCCGGCGTGGGCAAGACTCATGGGCTTTTCTATAAGAAGACCAATAAGGTGGTCAAGACGTTTTTTTCCACCGTTCTCAATGGTGGTCGCGGCGAACGTATCGCAGGGCTGGTGTTCGACGCGCAGCTGAATGCCTACCGTTTCTGATGCTGACAACCTGCTGAGACGGCCAGGCTTCGCGCGGCGTTTCTTTACGTCATTGCCACACTGTGTCCGACCTGTTGATTTGTGGGCGGGCACGGCGCTTGCCTGAAAGATGTATCTCATGTATAACTATAGCGTGACCAAATTTTATCTGTTCAAATCTGCATGGACGTCGTATCACTCACTACCTTGCCCGCGTATTACCCGACTGTTTCACTCGATAAAAAGCAGGCCGTCACGTTCCTGGCATTCGCTGTCCGGGATGCAAGGTTGAAAACCCCGCTCTTGCAGGTCTGAATCCTGGAATCATTTCAACTGAAAAAGGAGCAATATGATGACACAAAGCCTGTATGACAAAATTGGCGGTGAAGCGGCAGTCAACGCGGCAGTGGATATCTTTTATCGCAAAGTGCTGGCCGATGACCGCATCAACGGGTTCTTCGAAGGGGTCGACATGGAAAAGCAGGCGGCGAAGCAGAAGGCTTTCCTGACCTTCGCCTTTGGCGGGCCCAATAATTACACCGGCAAGGATATGCGCGAGGGCCATGCCCACCTGGTGGAGCGGGGACTGAACGACAGCCACGTGGATGCCGTGATCGAAGACCTGGGCGCCACTTTGAAGGAACTCAATGTGCCCGATGAGCTGATTGCGGAAGTCGCTGCCATTGCGGAGAGCGTGCGCGACGACGTGCTGGGTCGCTGAGCGGGCATCCCCGCCAGCGCAGGGATACGCCATGCCCGTCATCACCTACGACAAGCAGCCCTATGCATGCGAGGACGGTGAGACGGTACTGCAGTGCCTGACGCGGCATGGCGTAGCCATACCCTCTTCCTGTGAAAGCGGTGTGTGCCAGACCTGCCTGATGCGCGGAGTTCAGGGCCGGCCACCGGCCGCCGCTCAACAGGGACTGAAAGACACCTTGCAGGCGCAGCATTATTTCATGGCCTGCGTTTGTGAACCCGGGGAAGACATGGAAGTGGTTCTTGCCGGTGCGGATGTCACCCATCTCCTGGAGGCCGAGGTCATGGCCAAGTCGGCCCTGAATGACGATATATTGCGCATTCTCCTCAAGCCCGCCCAGCCTTTCGATTACAAGGCAGGGCAGTTCATCAATCTCTATCGTCCCGATGGCGTGGTGCGCAGTTATTCCCTGGCCAGCGTGCCGCGGCAGGATGAGTGCCTGGAGCTGCATGTGCGTGTGCTGCCCGGCGGCAACATGAGTACCTGGGTCCGTGACGAGATGCACCCCGGTGATACCGTGGCCATCGAGGGGCCGGTGGGCGATTGTTTCTATGTGCCGGGCAGGCCGGAGCAACCTATCCTGCTGGTGGGCACGGGTACGGGCCTGGCGCCCCTGTGGGGAGTCCTGCGCGACGCCCTGGCGCAGGGCCATAGGGGGCAGATTCACCTGTTTCACGGCAGTTACAGCACCGCTGGCCTGTATCTGGTGGATGAGCTGCGCGCCCTGGAAGAGGCTCACGACAATTTCATCTACACGCCTTGTGCTGATGAGCCCGGCGATGACATGAATGCCGGTGTCACCTGCGAGCGCGCCGATCTGGCGGCGCTGGCCGCCCTGCCCGACCTCAAATCCTGGCGTATCTATCTGTGCGGCCATCCGGATATGGTGGATGTCATGAAGAAAAAGGCCTTTCTGGCGGGCGCTTCCTTGAGCGATATCTACACCGACCCCTTTGTCTACAGCATGACCAGCTCTTAACCCGGCAATAATATATTTCGTATTCGGCCGCTGTCATCTTTCCTTCCATGGTAGGGCGCTTGCCAGAGACGCGCGCCCTCACTCATAATAATCGCAAGGAATTTATTCAGAGTCGCTTAATACCTTGCGCCAGCTGAAAGTCTTCGGGACCGTCACCCACCACCTGAGTTTCACTCGCGCGATTGTCTCTGTGCATGCTCTGGAGCTGGAGCGCCTGGCCATGCTCGATGTGGAGTCGTTCCCCATCGCGCACCAGTGGTATATTGTACACCGCGAGGGCAGGTGCCTGTCTCCCATGGTGCAGGCCTTCAGGGAATTTATCGTCAATGAATCACGGGACATCTGGCGCCTGCCCGACATTGCCTGGGCCCCATTGTCCGGAGGGAAATATTTGCAATGAGACAATGTTACAGAATCAGCCTGCTTGCCCTGCTGGGGAGCATGGCCGTACTGGCGGGCTGCGATACCAGCACCATGGGACAGCATGTCATCCAGACCCCCAATGGCAGCAGCATCATACGACAGACGGACCAGACCCTGGTCAGCCAGGGACAGGTGGTGTTTCAAAAACACTGTGCCTTTTGCCACGGTGACCAGGCGCAGGGCGATCCCGAATGGCGCAAGCGTGGGCCGGACGGCCTGTTTCCGCCGCCGCCGCTCAATGGCAGTGGCCATGCCTGGCATCATCCCACGCGCCAGCTCCGGGAAATGATCCGCAACGGCAGCCCGCCGGGTCAGGGCAATATGCCAGCCTGGGGCGACAAGCTGACGCCTGCCGAGATCGATGCCGTCATCGCCTGGTTTCAGTCCCTGTGGCCGGACCCTGTGTATGCCGCCTGGTTCGATCGCGAAGAGCGCTTTCAATGAGCGTGATTGACACGGAGGGGTTCATGAAAGCAAATGCCCAGAAGGAAGCGGCATCATGAGTTGGTGGGGCAAACTGTTCGGGGGCACTGTCGGCTTCATGCTGGGTGGACCGCTGGGTGCATTGATCGGCGCCGCCCTGGGGCACAATCTCGATGCCAAGGTGGAACAGATAGGGGGGGGCGAGGGCCTGTTGGGCGGTCAGCAACGGACCCAGATGGCCTTTTTCACCGCCACCTTTTCCGTCATGGGTCATCTCGCCAAGGCCGATGGCCGCGTCAGCGAGGATGAGATTCGTCTGGCCCAGTCCGTCATGGATCAGATGCAGCTCAACCCCACCCTGGAGAAACTGGCCAAGAAGCTTTACCGCGAGGGCAAGCAGCCGGGCTTTGCCCTGGACGAGGTGCTGGATCAGTTCAAGCGAGAGTGCCGCCACCGCCATGCCCTCATGCGCATGTTCCTGGAAATCCTCATTCAGGCCGCCTATGCGGATGGCGCCATGCATCCCGATGAGCGCAAGACCCTGATCTACATCTGTGAGCGTCTGGGTTTCTCGCAACGCCAGTTCGAGCACCTGGATGCCATGATACGGGCCGCCCGCGAACAGTACGCCGGCGGGGTGGCGGGGAAAAAGACCCTCGACCTGGCGCGGGCCTACGAGATCCTCGATATCAGCGAGACGGCCAGCGATGCGGAAGTCAAGAAGGCCTATCGCCGCCTCATGAACCAGCACCATCCCGACAAGCTGGTGGCCAAGGGATTGCCGGAGGAAATGATGAAGCTGGCGGAACAGAAGACCCACGATATCCGCCAGGCCTATGAGCGTATCAAGGCCGAGCGCGGCTTCAAGTAAGGCCGTTGCCATGGCGCGCCCTGTGGTGCTGTGACGAAACCCCGGCAGATATGTTATATTCCAACATTTGTGTGCCCAACCGGTGTCGAGAGCACCGGAGACAGATAGAAGATTACCTGTTTTTCGCCTATGTTTCGGTATCCGCCGGACTCAGGCAATGGGGATGATAAAACCAAGGAACATGGAGAACAGCGCATAATGGCGACATTGGCCACCCGAAGACCTGCTATGACCCTTTATTCCAAGCCTGAATGCCCTTTGAGTCACCGTGTCAGAATCGTGTTGGCGGAAAAGAATATCGGCACCGACGTCATCGACGTCGATATGAGTAATCCCCCCGAAGACCTGATCGATCTGCATACCTATGATTCCGTGCCGGTGCTGGTGGATCGCGACCTGGTGTTGTACAACTCCCAGATCATCATGGAATACCTGGACGAGCGTTTTCCCCATCCGCCCCTGATGCCGGTGGATCCCGTTTCCCGCGCGCGGGCCCGCATCATGCTCCATCGCATCGACGAGGATTGGTACAGCATTCTCGGCGACCTGGAGAGCGGCGACGAAGCCAGGGCCGAACAAGTGCGCAAGAGCATCCGCGACGGGCTCATCATGATGGCGCCGTTGCTGGCAAAGAAGCCTTTCTTCATGAGCGATGAGTTCGCCCTCGTGGAGTGCAGTCTGGCCCCCATTTTATGGCGCCTGCCGGTCTATGGCGTGGAGCTGCCGCCCCAGGCCAAGGCTGTGAAAGACTATGCAGATCGCCTCTTCGGACGCGAGGCCTTCCAGGCCAGCCTCTCGGAAATCGAAAAGGAGATGGGGGGCCGGCTCTGACTGTGGAAATGACCTCCAGCCGCCCCTACCTGATCCGCGCCATTCATGAGTGGATCACGGACAACGGCCTCACCCCATATATCCTGGTGGACGCCAGCGCTCCCGGCCTGAAGGCGCCGGAGAAATACATCGAGAACGGCAAGATCATACTCAACCTCAGCCACAGCGCCGTGCATGGCCTGCAGATCGAGAACGACTGGATCATGTTCGGGGCCCGTTTCGATGGCCAGAAGATGGAAGTCCACGTGCCCACCAACGCCGTCCTCGCCATCTATGCGCGGGAGAACGGACGCGGCATGGTGCTGGAAAACGGTGATACCGATACTCCTCCGCCAACGGACACCCCGCCCAAGGGGGTCAAGAAACCTCACCTGCAGGTAGTGAAATAGAGGCGCAAGTCATTTTCCCTGTTCAGAATCAGAAGTGATACTGCGCCCGGAATTGCATTATGCGCGGCTCGTCCTTGACGCCATTGCGGTTGGGGTCCGCGCTGACCAGGACGTAGTTGGCCATGAGGCGCAAGTTGCGGTTGGGGTACCAGTTGACGCCGAAGGTGGTGTTGTCTTCCTGTCCCCCCTTAATATCCTGATCAGTGAGGTTGATGGTGCTGAAGCGGGCGGCCAGCTCCCAGGCGCCCAATTTGCCCTTCGGTTTGATCTGGCGGAAGCTGCCTTTCTTGGCGCTGTAGCGGCGCGATTCACCGGTGACGAACCAACTGGCGAAGGCATACCAGCCATCGAATGCCAGGTCTCCACCACTAGTGCGCTTGACGTTGGCGCGCATGTATTCGCCCTGCAGGGACCAGGGGCCCTGGATGAGAGCGCCTTCCAGGCCGTAGATCAGGGTGTCGCTGACATTCCTGATGGTGCGGGTGGTGACCAGGCGCTTGTTCGTTACCTTGGATTCGGGGCGTGTGCTGTAGCGGACAGTATTGGAATCCGGTTCGCGATATTCTCCAGAGATTCCCAGGTGCAGGGCGCGCTTCTTTTCATTGATGGGCGCGAAGGTCAGGCGACCCGCCGTTCCCCAGCCGCTGGATAATTTATCGGTATTCTGTTCACCGATGGTTTTCTCGAACAGCCCGCCCGCCAGGCTCCAGTTTTTTCCGTGGGTGCTTAGCAGGCCGCCCAGGTGGTAACTGGGAGTGAATGCGCTGATCATGGCGCGCTCCATGAATGTGATGCGATTGGAACTGGTCATCTCTTCCAGGCTGAGAGGCTCCTGTATATTGCCTGCCGCGATCTTGAGGGGACGGAGGCCGTCGTAGCGTAGATAGGCGCCCTTGATACGGTAATCGCTGTTGGCCGCAAAGTCATAGTCGAAGCGGTAACGCCAGTCGCGGAGAAATTTTCCCGAGGCCGCCAGGCGGGCGCGGCGGAAAATGATGTCATTGTCGAGCGGCGTCACGTCTTCGTTGAAAGAGGCGGAGTCAACATGGAGTCTGCCGCTGATGCGCAGAGAAGCACTCTTATCGTCCGAAGTAATGCGAATACCCCTCGTGGGGCTTGCCTCCGTGGTGGCCGCCTGTACCTGAACTGTGAACACCGCGGCCAAAGCCAGAACTATTCCTGTTTTCGCCTTCATATTACTGTTCCTCCTTATGTCCGAAAAAATATTCAAAAATCCGCTCTCCCATCTTTCCCTGCTGCATGTTTTCCAGGAAGGAATGGCCGCTGGAAGGGAGAATCTCAAAGCAATAATCCGTGTCGTAACCGTAGCTGGACGCGGCCTTATTCATGGCCTCGACCCAGCGTCTTCCCCGCTCGATGCGCGTCGTGCCCTGGCGCCTGTCGATGTGGGGGGCGCGGTTGAGTCCCGGGTCGCGTTCCGCATCCCACTCACCCACCAGGACCAGGGCGGGCACCTGCAGGAACTCAGCCGGGTCGAAGACCAGGCCGGGTAGGGCGTCGGAGTCACGCACGCCATAGGGATATTTGCGTGTCTGGTCGGGATAGGTGTACCAGCCCGCGGCGCCGATGGCGATGCGCGCTACCTGTTGTGGATGGGCCATGGCAAAACGGTGTGCGAACTGCCCGCCCCCCGAATAGCCGAACAGGAAGACCCGCCGTTGTTCAGTTCCGGTGATGTCGGCAGCCTCGCTGATCATCTGCGCCAGCGCCAGATCAGCGCGTTCGCCGCGTCCAACGCGACCCAGGCGCTGGTAATCCTTGAATACTGGTTTGGTGAACAGGGGGGCGAGAAGGATGACCTGGTAGCGGTCGGCCCAGGCCTGGAACTGCTCGATCTGTTCCCGCCCATTGCGCGATATGCCATGTACGGTGACGACCATGGGGGAGTCCGCGCACACGTTCTGCGGGCGATAGAGCAGGTAGCGTTGCTCCGGGTGTTCCATCAGCGCGTGTACTCTGGGGCGTTCCCTTTGGGTATCCGCGGTATCAGAAATTTTCAATGCGGTGTCGTCGAGCATGTCTCGTTTCCTTATGACGCCAATATGTGAACATTGTGGAACAGGCGTGCAGTCGCACCTTCTCCGTTTCCTAATAACTCATTGGGCGTGCCCGTCTCCACCAGGAGGCCATTCTCCAGGTGCCACACCTCGTCGGCGAGTCGCAGCATGTCGATATGGTGGGTGACCATGAGCACCGTACCCTCGTAGTCTGAAATTACCCGCCGGAAAATTTTCCGTGCGGCGGGATCCAGGTTGACATCGGCTTCGTCGAGCAACAGCAGGCCGGGGTTGCCGAGGATGGCGCGCGCCAGGGCGATGCGCTGGCGCTGTCCCAGGGAGAGGTTGAGGCCGCCATCCGTCAGCCGGGTCTGGCCACCCTCGGGCAGATCGTCGAGCAGCGCGTCCAGGCCGCACACGGTCTTCACTCGGGTGATTTGGTCTTCGGTCGCCTTGGGCCAGCGATAGCACAGGTTACGTTCGATGGTACCGCGCAGCAGGGGGAGATCCGGGCTGACCATGCCGACCGCGCGGCGCAGGGATTGCGGCGTCAGGCGGGTGATGGGTTTTCCGTTGAGCAGTACGCGTCCCTTGTCGGCTTCCATGAGACAGGCGGCGAGGGCGAGGAGGGTGGATTTGCCGGCCCCGTTGGGGCCGACCACGGCGATCACCTTGCCGGGCTGGGCCACGGCGGAGAAGCGCCGCAGGGAGCCCCGCACGGAGACCCGGTGGAACTCTAGCAGGCCGTTGCCGTCCTTTAAGCGCCGGGTGCGGTTGTCGGTGTGGGCGCTGGCCGGGATGGCCAGAAACTCGTGGATCTTCTGGCGCGCCACCTGGGCCCCCTGCCAGTATTCATAGACCCGCCCCAGGTCGCGCATGGGGGGGATGAGCAGACCCACGATGCTCATGACGGCGACCACCATGCCCGGGGTGGCTTGCCCCTTGCCCACGACAATGGCGCCCATCACCAGGGCGGCGGCCGTTGCCAGTGCCGCGGTGCCTTCAGTGACGGCGCGCAGTTTCCCTATGACCCGCGCACGAGACACCATGGCCTCTTTGAGACGCTGGCTCTGGCGTGCGAGGCGGTTGTGTTCGCGCTGTGTCTGCCCGCATACCTGCACCACGGCCATGGCATTGATCTTTTCGCTGATGTTGCCTGCCAGGTAGGAACGACGGCGGCGCGCCTCGCGCACGGCCGCCTGCATGGGCCTGCCCAGCGCCAGGGAACACAGCGCGCCCAGCGCCAGCACCGAACCCACCATGAGGGCCAGCAGGCCGTTGAGGGCGATGAGGGCCAGCAGGGTGGCGCCGATGGTGATGCCGGCCACCAGCAGGCGCGCCAGCCCCAGGCTGATCCACTGGCGGATGGCGCTCAGGTCACCCACGAAACGCAGCATGGTGCTGCCCTGACTGCGTTTCTGCAGGGTGCGCGGTGGAATGCGGCTCATGTGCCGGTAGAGGGAGAGACGCAGGTGATGGATGTAATCCTGCCCCAGCTTCTCGGCGTCTGCGCGCTCCGTGAGGCGCAGCCAGGCGCCACAGCCCGCCGCAATGAGAAAGCCTGCGGCGATCCAGCCCAGCAGATGCCCCGGTGCCGCGGCTTCCGTGGAGATGAAACGGTCGAAGGTGAGCTTGACCAGCAGTGCGGTGGTGACGGTGACAGCGGCCTGAAACAAGCCGTTGAGCACCAGGCGCACCAGCAATATCCTGTTGTGATCCTGCCACTTCAGGAGGCGTTTCATTGCAGCACCTTTGCCCCTTCGCTCGTCTGCACGCCCAGCCACTGCTCTATCTCTGAATAGATACGCTCATTGGAGAGGCGTGCAAGATCCAGGATGGGCAGGTCGCCGGCGCGCTCCGCCTCGCGGCAGGCCAGGGGGGAGGCGGTCAGGGCGCCGCTGACGGCAAACACGGGGAGTTGGCGGCGGCGCAGCCACTCTATCCCCATGGCGGCGCCCATGGCGTCCCCGGCGCAGAACATGACGCCATCCACGGTGTTCCTGAAGGTCCCGGACTCAAGCAGGGCGGCGGTTTCTTCCTGGTAAAGGCCGTCGGCCACTTCCAGGACGATGATATCCACGCCGGCGGCCTGCAGGTGGCCCGTCAGCAGGGTGGTGATGTCTTCCAGTTCCTGCAGTGAAAGCTGGTGGGTGGAGGCATAGCCCGCGTTGGTGAAGTCATAGACGACGCTGGCGCCGGCATCGCGCATCAGCCATACGTCGCCACCGGCGCCCGTGCCCGTCAGCTTGGCGGCGCCCACCTTGAGGCCGGCATTGACCAGTCCCCGGATGAGATAGGCGGCGGAAGTGGTCTTGCCCGCGTTCATGGCCGTGCCCACGGAGGCCAGGGTGAGGGGCTGTGAGTGTGGGGTGTCGATGGGTGACAGCGACCAGTCGGAGAGATTGATGACGCGCCCATTGTCGTTGCCCAGCAGACCCAGGGGCGTGATGCGGGTGGGCATTTTCTTTTTGCTGTGACGGGACAGCATGGCGGCGGCGATGCCGCCGGCGGCCACCAGGTGGCAGGGCTCCAGGCTCTCAGGCACCTCCGCCTCGAACTGGTCGGGGGCATAGCGGTGTCCGTAGCTGACGATGACCTCATCGCCGACGAACAGGGGCGCCTTGCGGCCGGTGCCCAGCTCCAGGCGGGTGTGCTGGCCCAGTTTGTCGATGCGCGCCAGGACCAGGTCGCCGGGCGCCGGCGTCACATCCCCGTTGATGAGGGTGGCGATCATCTCCAGGGGGACAGCGCGCGTGGTATAGGAAGTCTTTGCTGTTGCCAGGCGCTCCTGGGAGAGGGGCGTGATATGGGACTTGCTCCGTATTCTGGCCACGATGCGGTTTTGGCTCAGTTCTGTGATATTGGTTTGCATGGCGTCTCGTTCCTCCTGCTTCTTGGTATTAAGGTAATCAATCTCTCATCCTATATATGGGAAAATAATCGCAAAACTTAATTGGGAATATATTCCCAAAAATAACGGCTGTCAACAGTTTTCACAAAAATTTTTGAATAAATGTGCAATCCTGTGAAAAGGGTCTCAGTTGAAGGGCCAGCCGCACCCAACCGCCCGTCAGGGAAGGCCTGCAGGCGGTCGGAAGCGTTTTGCCCGGCAGCGGGTCATGAGTATTCCTGGTGGCGTTTGTAGCCGGTGATCATGGCGCGCACCAGGTTTTCCTTGTGGACCAGACTTTCGAAAGCCACGCCGGCCAAGTGCAGAATGACCAGGAAGAGGGTGAAGTTGGCGAAGAACTCATGGGTTTCCTCGAAAATATCCTCCCAATGCTCGCCCACGGCGCCGAGCCAGGGCGCGAGGGGGCCGGCGTGCTGATCCGCCGCATACACTGCAAGACCGGTGAAGGATGTCGCCAACAGGCTGAAGATCATTAAGAAAATCATGACTGCTCCGGCGGGATTGTGGCCTATGTAACGTTTGGCCCTCATAAATAAGGTGTCTTTGAGGTACGCGATGGCTTTCGATGGCGAATACAGGAAATCCGAGAAGCGGGCATGGCGGGGGCCGGTGAACCCCCATATCAGGCGGAAAGCCAGCATGGCCAGTACGGTGTAGCCCGCCCATACATGGGGTGTGAGCAGATCCTCTTCTGTGAAGTAGGCGATGAAGAATGAACTGGCCAGGATCCAGTGGAAGGCTCTCAGTAATGGATCCCAGACTTTGACTTGTGTTGACATGATGGATGCTCCTTTGATTTGAACCCTGATTGCGTGATCTGGGGAGAATCTTAGGGGAGGAGGCTTAAGCGGGCCTTAATGGGGAGGGTGGGGTAAAGAGAAAAGTCTGCATTGGTCGCGGCGCTTTCTCCCAAGCCGCACTGCTTACAGTGCCGATGGGGAAGGGGCGCGGTCGGGATGAATGCGGTGGAATCCGGGAATCAGTCCGGCGGGAAACGGACTTCCACTTGCAGGCCGCCCAGGGAAGCTGTGCCCAGGGTGAGGGTGGCCCGGTGATGCTCGACGATGCGCTGAACGATGGACAGGCCCAGGCCGCTGCCTGGAATCTGCTGGGCGGCGCGGCTGCGGTAGAAGCGCTCCGTGACCCGGGCGCGTTCCTCTTCCGGGATGCCCGGTCCGCTATCGGCTACGCTTAGAGTGACGCTGCCGTCACCGCCGGTAAGCACCTCGACTTCCGCCTTGCCGTTCCCGGGGGTATAACGCAGGGCATTTTCCACCAGGTTGCGCAACAGGATGGCCAATGCATCGCGGTTGCCGTGGAAGCAGCCATGGCAATCGGAATTGAGGGACAGCTCAATGTGTTTTTCCCGGGCCGCCGGGGAGAGTTCGGCCAGGGTTTCCCGCGCCAGGGCGCAGAGATCCACACCGGTCTTGTCCGCGTAGGCGGCATCGGGGTCCAGGCGTGCCAGCGTCAGGAGTTGCTGGACCAGATGGGTGGCGCGGTCCACGCCCTGGACGAGTTGCTGCAGGGCATGGCGGCGCGCCGTTTCGTCCCGGGTCCCTTGCGCGACCTGGGCTTGTATCTTGAGGGCCGCGAGGGGGGTTCTCAATTCATGCGCAGCGTCCGCCGTGAACCTGCGCTCGTTCTCAAAGGCGGTTTCCAGGCGGTCGAAGAGCTGGTTGAGGGATTCCACCAGGGGACGGCTCTCCGCGGGGATGTTTTCCAGGGGCAGGGGGCGCAGCTGCTCGGGGTCGCGGTGGGCCACGTCCCGCGCCAGGTCCAGCAGGGGGCGCAGGGCGCGGGTGACGCCGAACCAGATGAGGATAGCCAGGACCGGCAGGCTCAGGAGGATGGGTATCAGCAGCCGCTGGGTAATGGCCTCCACCAGCTCGTTGCGGATCTCCAGGCTTTGCGCCACCTGAACCCGGATGTTGCCGGGCGTGTTGGTGAGGGAGTAGACCCGCCACCGCGCCTGGTTCAGGGAGCGGTCGCTGTAGCCGTTGGCCTTGCCGGCGAGGGGGTGGGTGGGGGCATTCTCGGAGCGCAGGGCCAGGTTGTCGCCTTCGGTCCATACCTGGAAGGCCAGTTTGCGTTCATACTCGTGACCCGCGGTCAGCTCTGCCTCGTAAGCGGTGATTACGTTGTTGCCCGATTGCCCGAAGAGGCGTTGTTCTTCCAGTTCGTGGGAACTCATGGCGAGCAGGACGCGCGCAGACTGCGCCAGCTGGGCGTCGAACAGTTCCTCGATTTCGTGATGGGCTTCGTAGTAACCGCTCAGGGCCGTCAGCCCCCAGCTGACGGTGACGACAGAAAGGAGGGTGATGAGGAGTCTTTGGCGTATGGAGCGCTTCATGCGGGTTTGTCGATGACATAGCCCACCCCGCGCATGGTGCGTATCAGGCCTGAGCCGAGTTTCTTGCGCAGATGGTGGATATAGACTTCCACGGCATTGCTTTCCACTTCCTCGCCCCAGGCGTACAGGCCCTCTTCCAGGCGGGCGCGTGACATGACCTTGCCGCGGTTTTCCAGCAGCATCTGCAGGATGGCGAATTCCCGCTGCGACAGGCTGACGGGCGCGCCGTCCAGAGTGACGGTATGCGCCGCGGGATCCAGGATCAGTTTGCCATGCGCGATGACGGGGTTGGCGCGCCCCTTGTGGCGCCGTAGCAGGGCGCGGATGCGGGCATTGAGTTCGTTCAGGTCGAAGGGCTTGATGAGGTAGTCGTCGGCGCCGGCATCGAGGCCCTTGACACGGTCGCTGACCGTATCGCGCGCCGTCAGGATGAGTACCGGCAGGTCGTTGTCTTTGGCGCGCAGGGACTTCAGTACGTCCAGCCCCGAGCGCCCCGGCAGGCCGAGGTCGAGGACCATGAGTTCATAGTCCTCCGTACGCAGGGCGGCCTCCGCGTCCTCGCCGTTCTCCATCCAGTCCACGGCGTAACCTGCCTGGTGCAATCCGGCCTGGATGCCGTCTCCAAGCAGCTTGTCGTCTTCCACCAGCAGAAGTCGCATAAGGGTTCCTTCGTTTCGGGAAGGGACGCCGGATTGGCCGGCTCAGTCGCGTCGCGACACCAGCTCCGTGTGGCGCACGTCCTTGCCCTCGACGAAATATATCACATATTCACAGATGTTTTTGGCGTGGTCGCCGATGCGTTCCAGGGCGCGCGCGGCCCACATCACGTCCAGGGAGCGCTTGATAGTGCGCGGGTCTTCCATCATGAAGGTGACCAACTGGCGCATGGTGGCCTCGTATTCGCGGTCGATCTTGGCGTCCTCGCGGGTGACGTCGATGGCGGCTGCCGATTCCATGCGCGCGAACACGTCAAGCGCATTGTGGAGGATGTGCTGCACCAGTTCGCCCAGGTGCTGGATCTCGATATACTGGTTTTCGGGGCGCGGGATCTTGGTGAGATGGGCGCCCATGCGCGCCACCTTCTCGGCCTGGTCGCCGATGCGCTCCAGGTCGGTGATGGTCTTGATGACGGCCACCACCAGGCGCAGATCGCTGGCGGCGGGCTGGCGGCGTGCCAGCACCTGGGTGCATTCCTCATCGATGGCCACTTCCATGGCGTTGACTTCGTGGTCACGCTCGATGACTTTCTCCGCCAGCGCCAGGTCGCCCTCCGTGAGGGCCTTCACGGCATCCAGGACCTGTTGCTCCACCAGTCCGCCCATGGTGAGAACGCGGTTGCGGATGTCTTCCAGTTCCGCGTTGAATTGCTTGGAGATATGTTGCCCGAATAGATTCTCACTCATTGATCTTTTCCTCTTTTTGGCGTGAAGCGTGAGACGTGAGGCATGAAGCGAAAACCCCTGCTCTATGCCTCACGCCTCCCGCAGTCACCCATAGCGCCCCGTAATGTAGTCCTCGGTCTGTTTCTTCGCCGGGTTGGTGAAGATGGTGTTGGTCCTGTCGTGCTCGATCAGCCCGCCCATGTAGAGAAAGGCCGTGAAGTCCGAGACGCGCGCCGCCTGCTGCATGTTGTGTGTGACAATGATGATGGTGTAGCGTTCCTTGAGCTCGAATATCAGCTCCTCGATTTTCAGGGTCGAGATGGGGTCGAGGGCGGAAGCGGGTTCGTCCAGCAGCAGCACTTCGGGTTCTACGGCAATGGCCCTGGCAATGACCAGGCGCTGCTGCTGACCGCCGGACATGCCCAGCGCATTTTCGTGCAGGCGGTCCTTGACCTCGTCCCACAGAGCGGCGCGGCGCAGGGCTTTTTCCACCGTCTCGTCGAGGATGTGGCGTTTCTTGATGCCCTGCAGGCGCAGGCCGTAGGCGACGTTCTCGTAAATGGTCTTGGGAAAGGGGTTGGGCTTCTGGAACACCATGCCGACACGGCGGCGCAGGTCCACCACGTTCACGGCGGGGTGGTAGATGTCCTCGCCGTCGAGGAGGATCTGCCCGTTCTGGCGCACACCGTCCACGAGGTCGTTCATGCGGTTGAAGCAGCGCAGCAGGGTGGATTTGCCACAACCGCTGGGTCCGATGAAGGCCGTTACCTGACGGCTGGGGATGGCGAGTTCGATGTTCTGCAAGGCCTGGGTGTCGCCATAGTACAGGTTGAGGTTCTTGACCTCCAGGCAGGTCTCCAGCGGTGTTTCTGTGGCGGGTCCCTGGTTTCCTGGCAGCGTGCCCATGGCCACGCCATGGGTGGTGGATGTCGTATTCATGTGTCTTCCTCAGTGTTCCAGTGACTTGTATTTTTCCCGCAGGCGGTTGCGGATGGCAATGGCCGCCAGATTGAGCGCTACGATGACCAGCACCAGCAGCAGGGCCGTGGCGTAGACCAGGGGGCGCGCCGCCTCCACATTGGGGCTCTGGAAGCCCACGTCATAGATATGAAAGCCCAGGTGCATGAATTTACGGTCCAAGTGCAGATAGGGGAAGTCCCCGTCCAGGGGCAGGGCGGGGGCCAGCTTGACCACGCCCACCAGCATCAGCGGCGCCACCTCGCCGGCGGCGCGGGCGATGGCGAGGATGAGGCCGGTCATGATGGCGGGGCTGGCCATGGGCAGCACGGTGCGCCACAGGGTCTCCACCTTGGTGGCGCCCAGGGCCAGGCTGCCTTCGCGCACGGCGCGCGGCACCCGCGACAGCCCCTCCTCGGTGGCGACGATGACCACCGGCACGGTGAGCAGGGCCAGGGTCAGGGAGGCCCACAGGATGCCCGGCGTGCCCATGGTGGGGGCCGGCAGGGCCTCGGGAAAGAACAGCTGGTCGATGTTGCCGCCGAGGAAATAGACGAAAAATCCCAGGCCGAAGATACCGTAGACGATGGAGGGGACGCCGGCGAGGTTGTTGACGGCGATGCGTATGGTGCGCGTCAGCCAGCCCTGGCGGGCGTATTCACGCAAGTAGATGGCCGCCACCACGCCGAAGGGGGTGACGAAAACGGACATGAGCATCACCATCATGATGGTGCCGAAGATGGCCGGGAAGATGCCCCCTTCCGTATTGGCTTCTCGCGGGTCGTCACTGACGAACTCCCACAGTTTGGCAAAGTAGTGGCCGATTTTGTCCATGGTCGACATGGCATTGGGACGGTAGGTGCGCACGATCTTCGCCAGGGGCACCTGGACCTGCCTGCCGTCCGCAACGGTGACGGTGATGCTGTCACGCCCGATGGCCTTGTAGTGTTCGATGAGCGCCTTTTGCAGGGCGTCGTAGCGGCTTTGCAGCCCGGCTTCTTCATCGGCGATGATGGCCAGTTTGGCGGGATCGTCGTCCCCGGCCAGTTCCAGTTTGCGCTTGGCGAGGCGCAGGCGCTCCACGCTGCTGTTGATGGAACCGATCTCGTCTTTCTCGATGGCCCGTATCTGGCTGAAAATATCCTCTGTTCTCGTCAGCCGCTCCTGGAACGCCTCCCATGCGGCTTCGCCTTCGGCCACGGTGCGTCCAGCTTCCTGAATGCTGTCGAGGTAACCATAGAGATTGCCCCATTCACGGCGTTCGATGACCACCAGTGTTTCAGGGTAGGACAGGGACGATATGCGTGACTCGATTACCCAGCGGAAGTCCATGCCGCTCACGTCGCGGTTGCCCGTCTTGATCAAATGGCGCGTGATCCATGGCGAGTCACCGATGTTCAGATCCCCTGTCGCCTTGAGCTGTTCGGCCGAGACCTCTTCCGACTCGTGAAACTCGCCCACCAGGTGAGAGGTGCCGCCGTCCCGCTCCGTGTAGGTGAATTCGGCCAGGTCGGCGGGCCAGAAGTGTCCCAGCCCGCGCACGGTGATGAGGGCCAGCAGGCCGATGACCATGAGGATGCTGACGCTGACCGCGCAGGCATTGAGCCATACCCAGGGCGCGCCACTCTTGAACCAGGATTTCATCGCAGGATACTCACAGGTTGCTGTACTTGCTTCTCAGGCGCTGGCGAACGAGTTCGCCCACCGTGTTGACAATGAAGGTGAAGGCGAACAATACCAGGGCGGCAAGGAACAGAATACGGTAGTGGGAGCTGCCCACTTCCGATTCCGGCATTTCCACGGCAATGTTGGCCGACAGGGTGCGCATGCCCTGGAAAATGCTGAAGTCCAGCACGGGCGTATTGCCGGTGGCCATCAGCACGATCATGGTTTCCCCCACGGCGCGCCCCAGGCCGATCATGACGGCGGCGAAGATGCCCGGGCTGGCGGTCAGTATGATGACCCGCGTGAGGGTCTGCCACTGGGTGGCGCCCAGGGCCAGGGAGCCGTTGCGCAGGTGTTTGGGCACGTTGAAAATGGCGTCCTCGGTCATGGAGAAAATGGTGGGGATGACGGCGAAACCCATGGCGATGCCGACGATGAGGGCGTTGCGCTGATCAAAGTCGATGCCCATGGTGTGGCTGAGCCATTCCGGCATGTTGCCGTGGAACCATGCCTGTTCCATGTATGGGCCCAGCCACAGGGCGAGGGCGCTGCTCAGCAGAATGGCCGGGACCAGCAGCGCCGCGTCCCATCCCTCGGGAACCCAGCGCGTCAGGCGTGCCGGCAGGCAGCGCCACAGGTAGGCGAAGAGCAGGGCGCCGAGGGGGACGAACACCAGCAGGGCGAACACGCCGGGCATGTTTTTCTCCACCACCGGCGCCAGCCACAGGCCGGCGAGGAAGCCGAGGATCACCGTGGGCAGGGCCTCCATGATCTCGATGCCGGGCTTGACCAGCTGGCGCATGCGCGGGGCCATGAAATAGGCGGTGTAGATGGCGCCCATGATGGCCAGCGGGACGGCGAACAGCATGGCGAAAAAGGCCGCCTTGAGAGTGCCGAAGGCCAGGGGGGTGAGGCTGAACTTGGGTTCGAAGTCGTTGCTGGCCGAGGAGGACTGCCACACATATTCCGGTTCAGGATAACTTTCATACCAGACTTTCCCCCACAGGGCGGACCAGGAGATCTCGGGGTGTTCATTGTCTACTTCCCAATAGTGCAGTCGTCCGCTGCCGTCTTCGGCCAGGAAGGCATCGGCGCGCGGGGCGATGCTCAGCATGCGGATAGGCGCCGGGGAAACCTCGGCCACTTCCAGCAGGCGGTGGGCCGTGGCGTGATAGATGCCTACCCGGCCCTGCTCGTCCGCGGCCATGAAGCCTTTGCGCCGCGGCTCGATGCCCAGGGTATGAATATCGTCCTGCCCGGTGTCGAAGGTGCGGATGCGGGTCAGGCGCATGGTGTTGGTTTCGTCGCGCACGGGAAACCACTGGTTGATGGCGCCCGCGGAGTCGGCGATCAAAAGAGAGATGTCACCGGTCAGGAAAGCCAGGGTGCTCACATGGAGGGCATCGCCCACGACGCGCAGGCGCTGAATGAGCACCGGCGCCGCCGGGTCGCTGATATCGAAGACGCTCATCCAGCCGTCCCGGCTGGCGGCGTACACCGTACGTTGTTCCTTGTCCAGCAACAGGAAATCGATGGCCTGGTCCTGGGCGGGAAGCTCCGTATGGTCGATATCAAGGGTGACCTCGTCGTCCAGAAAGGATATTTCCTGGATCAGGGTGGTCAGGATGAGGCGGCCATCCT
Organism: Gammaproteobacteria bacterium; assembly: GCA_026982565.1. Classification (GTDB taxonomy): domain Bacteria; phylum Pseudomonadota; class Gammaproteobacteria; order SZUA-140; family SZUA-140; genus SZUA-140. The sequence continues at coordinate 422 of JALSGV010000193.1, read as the reverse complement.
CCGTGGCCGCGACGATGGTGGCCGATTCCTCGCCCTGCTGTACGGCCAGACGGGTCAGGGCGCGCCCCTGAAAATCCACCGTGATGGCTTCTTCACCCAGGGGGAAAGACAATTGCGGCGTCACCACGCGCACATCGTTGGGATGGGAGATCTTGAATTCCGCCTGCATGATCAGGGCGCGCCCGTCGTCCAGGCCATAGGCGGTGATGCCCGTGGCGCTGTCGCCCGCGGCAAAGGCGCTGGCCCGCGCGCCCGCGGGCAGGACCGCGCGCTTGCCCCCGACAAGTTTGCCGTCAGCGGGCTTGAAGAAAAACACCCGCCCGTCCCGGGTGTAGCGGATGCCCACCTCGCGCAGTTCATCCATGACCAAGTGCGCGGTGCGCGCCCCGTTGTCGCCCGGCAGGGAATAGCTGGCCACGGGG
>JALSGV010000192.1 GCA_026982565.1 Gammaproteobacteria bacterium | reverse complement strand
CACATTGGTCTGGATGAAATCGCCCGGCGCATCGATGGAACGGTCCACATGGGACTCGGCGGCGAAGTTGACCACCGCGTCCGGCTGGTGCTTGTCGAGCAATTCCCTGATCAATTTCCGGTTGCGGATATCGCCATGAATGAAGGTATGGCGCGGGTGCTGCATGACCGCCTTGAGCGTCTCCAGGTTGCCGGCGTAGGTGAGGGCATCCAGGTTGATGACGCGGGTACCCGGCGCGGCCTGCGCGCCCAGCAGTTGATCCAGCACGAAATTGCCGCCGATGAAGCCGGCGCCGCCGGTGACCAGGAGGGTTTTAGGCGTGGGCATGGGATGGAGGCAGGGTGTTGCGCGGGTCCCGCATCTCGCCGGGGGAGCCTGTAAAGTTTGATATAATCAAGCCGATCAAATGCTTTGCAATTTGGAAAGGGAAACGATATCATTTCCCGTTCTTTGCCGCAATTGAATAAGAGAGTTTCACATTATGCCGTTAGTACGTTTGAGAGATAATGAGCCTTTCGAGGTCGCCCTGCGCCGCTTCAAGCGCATCTGTGAGAAAACGGGCGTGTTGTCCGAGATCCGCCGCCGCGAGTTTTATGAAAAGCCGACTTCGGTGCGCAAGCGCAAGGCTGCAGCCGCCGTCAAGCGCCAGCAGAAGCGCACTTCGATGGAAAGAAACCGTTATACCCGTCCCAATTACTGACTTGTTGCCGGATGCCGCCTGACGGTGACCCGGCGGCAGAATGATCCGCTTCCCGACAGCACAAGTTGAACGAGATGGCATCGAACCTCAAGACGCGTATCCAGGAAGACATGAAGGCCGCCATGCGCAGCAAGGATTCCAGGCGCCTGGGGGTGATCCGCATGATTCTGGCCGCTCTCAAGCAGAAGGAAGTGGACGAGCGTATCGAGCTTGACGATACGCAGGTCATTGCCATTCTGGGCAAGATGCTCAAGCAGCGCCGCGATTCCCTCGGCCAGTTCGAGGCCGCCGGCCGCCAGGATCTGGCGGATCAGGAAGCCTACGAGATCAGCATCGTGGAAACCTATCTTCCCCCCGCCCTCGATGAGCGTGAACTCACGGCCCTCATCGACGAGGCCATTGCCAGCAGTGGCGCCAGTTCCGCCCGGGACATGGGCAAGGTCATGGGGCTGCTCAAACCCCGCATCCAGGGCCGCGCCGACATGGGGCAGGTGAGCCGTTTGGTCAAGGGGCGCCTGGGC
>JALSGV010000191.1 GCA_026982565.1 Gammaproteobacteria bacterium | reverse complement strand
AGAAGCTGTGGCATTTTTGCACAACCAGCCTTTTATGGCGCAGGGGGGTTGTCGTCTCAGGCGACAAATGCCGGGTGCAGAGGGCGTTCTGGCGCAGGGCGATCCGGGCACATTGGATGCATCCGGCAATGTGCCCGCGCCGGACCATTTTGTGAAGGTCCCGGAAATCCGCATGACTCCACCGGGCGGGCCTCCTGCCAACCGGGCATTCGGTCCCTGCATGAAGCGGTCCCCATGCGCCTTCTGAGCGTAGCCGGCCCTCAGAAGGCCCTGGTGAGGCAACGCAGCCTGGCAGCAGGACAATGGCAACAGCGCTACGCCTCCAGAGAAATGCGTCGGACGCGGGGGGACGTCCTCTCAGACCAAGCGGAACCGGTTTTCATCGCAGGTTGATCCGTACACACGTGCGAACTGGCGCAGGCGCAGCTTTTGGTCTTTTCGAAAAAGGCACCCTTGAAATCGCCCGCTTCTGGTCCGGGTGGCCTTCTCGAAGGCACGTGGACAAGTGCGGGGCACAGGCGCGGGCGTTTTCGCTTCCCGGCGACGCCCTCGGCCGTTCAGAGCTCCCTCAGCACTTACGGGCGCTGCTTTTTCTGCGATCAGAACCACGCCCCTGAGTTGAAGGAAGTGTGAAATTGGGGAGGAAAATTTGCGAGAAAGCGTTTACATCATTATAAATGTTATTACAACTAAATATTCCATTATTCATCCAAAATAGTGGAGAAAGCGATTACATCTTTCCAGTAAAACCAAGCCCTTGCCTCCCCATGTATCGGTACCTGTGTTTCCTGTTGCTGGCGGGCCTGGCGCTGCGGGCGCAGGCGCAGCACGACGTCATGATGCAGGCCTTCTATTGGGACGTGCCAGTTGACACTGCGGCTAAAAATGGCTTTTGGTGGGACACCCTGGCGGCCAAGGCGCCAGAACTGGCCGCCGCGGGCATCACGGCCATCTGGGTGCCTCCACCCTCCAAGGGCAACTTTGGCATCTACGACATGGGTTACGGCATCTACGACCACTTCGATCTGGGCAACTACAACCAGAAGGGCACAGTCGAGACGCGCTTCGGTAGTCGGGATGAGCTGCTGAACATGGTGCAGACCATGCACGCCTACGGCATCGAAGTGTATGCCGACATCGTGCTGAACCACATCTTCGGCGGCCCCGACAACCTGGAGCCCAATCCGGCCGTCAAGCAGTATGTATTTGATGAAGCCATTCGTGACCCGGACGGCGACGGCATCTAC
>JALSGV010000190.1 GCA_026982565.1 Gammaproteobacteria bacterium | reverse complement strand
CTGCGCAGCCATTTGCAGGATCATGTAGTATCCGCCGCCCAGCGGGGCGACACCGGGGAAATCGTCGATGAGCTGATGGAGATCCTCAAATACCGATAAAGCGGCCACCCACTCCACTCCTCTGCATCCCGCAGTTCCACGATTGGTGAAGCAATGAATCAGGATATCAGTATCGAGATTTCCGGCATGACCTGCGCCAACTGCGTTGGCCGCGTCGAGCGCCTGCTCAACAAATTACAGGGCGTCGATCACTGCAGCGTCAACCTGGCAACCGCCAAGGCGAGCCTCAGTTTCGACAGCGAACGGATCGACCCCGCCACCCTGGTCGCGGCCATCGCCAACGCCGGCTACCAAGCCGTCACCCAGCAAGCGGAATTCATCGTGAACGACATGAGTTACGCCGCCTGCGTGGCCCGCATCGAGCGCGCCATCCGCCGCTTGCCTGGCATCCTGCGGGCCTCCGTCAACTTGGCCACCCGCAAAGTCAGCGTAAGCTTCCTGCCGGAAACGACTTGCCTGCAACAAATCCAGGCGGCGGTCCGCGACGCCGGTTACAAACCACAGATAAAAAGCGAAGACAGGTCTCCGGCCCCGGACGATTCACACGAAAAAGAACTCGCGGCGCTGGGGCGTGATTTGCGCCTGGCCGTGGTATTGACGGCGCCCTTGCTGTTGATCGTCATGGGCCCCATGATCTCCCCGGCCCTGCATGAGGTCATGCTCAGCCTGCTCCCGGCCAGGGCCTGGCAATGGCTCGAATGGATCCTGGTCACACCGGTGCTGGCCATCGCCGGGCGGCGCTTCTATATCCAGGGATGGGCCGAGGTGAGGCACATGAGCCCCGGCATGAACACCCTGGTCATGCTGGGTACAGGCGCGGCCTACCTCTATTCTCTGCTGGCCCTGCTGGCGCCGCAAATCTTTCCCGCGGGAACGGCCAACCTCTATTTCGAGGCCGCCGGCGTCATCGTCACGCTGATCCTCCTGGGGCGCTTCCTCGAAGCCCGCGCCAAGGGCCGCACCTCCGATGCCATCAAGAAACTCATGCGGCTCTACGCCAGGCATGCGCGGGTGATACGCGACGGACAGGAAATGGAGATCCCGGCCGAGGAAGTGGTAACAGGAGACACCATCGTCATCAGGCCGGGCGAGCAGATCCCCACCGACGGTTCCATCACCGAGGGCAGCAGTTATATCGATGAATCCATGATCACCGGCGAACCCCTCCCCGCCGAAAAACAACCCGG
>JALSGV010000189.1 GCA_026982565.1 Gammaproteobacteria bacterium | reverse complement strand
GGCGAAAGTAACGAAGAACGCGAATAAGTTCAGCAGGGATCTTGCAAATCCCATAGGCCCCGTTGACTGATAAATCCTTATCTGGATATTACCGGGAAGAAAGGAAATCTTACAGTTAAAGAAATACTGGGATATACTGCAACGGCGCGCATCCAAAATACCCGGCCTGTGCCCTGGAGCTGCCGGACGATCGGGAGGAACATGTGACTTTCATGAATCTCTGGCTGGAGGCCCATAAGACAGGTGGTTTACTGGCACGCGGGAAGAAACATTGCATCCATGGTCATGGCGATGAGGAGGCATTGTGATCGAACTGAGCAGTGCAGCATGTGTCAAGGCTATCTCGGCAATGCGCACCTTCGACGCCTGCGTGGACAATGGCGCCTTTTTTGTAAAAATCGAAGACTACGGACACTTCGTCTGCACCGCAATCCATAACGGTCACCGCATGCGGCCCGAGATTGAAGCAAAGTGCGCCTGGAGCGATGCCCAACGCCGCCACGAGGAAGACCCCTATATAGCACGTATCATCCAGCATATGCCCATTACCGTGACAGGCGGTGATTCACGCTTCGAATATGACCTCAACCGGGCGCCGGAACAATGTATCTACGAAGAAGCATGGGGGAAACCAGTATGGAAAACGCCCCTTAGCAAAGAAGAAAAAAACCACAGCCTGGCCAAGCATCAGGCCTTCTACTCCGTGCTGGGCGCCCTCTATGGAAAACTCGAGGACCTTCACCCGGCGGTTCTGAGCCATGATGTACATTCCTACAATTCCCGGAGAACCTGCGCGGAAGATGATCCCATGTTCAATATCGGCACTGAGCAACTGGATACAGAACGCTGGCAGCCTGATATCGACGAATGGGCGCAGATACTTGGTGAGATTTACCTGCCCGGCATCACTGTGCGCGTGGCTGTCAATGAAATCTTCTTCGGGCGCGGCTATCATGCCACTTTCACCACCTCACGCTTCCCCAATATCCTGTTACTCCCTACGGAGATCAAAAAAACATTCGTGAAAGAAGATGGTGCTCAACCAGAAGTGAAGGCGATACTGGCCCTGCAGGCGGCTTTTGGAAATGCCATCATACAACACAGCAAGGCCTTCAGAAAGCGCCACTGGAAAATGCACTAAGGCCCTGAAACCCTACTCAGCCTTGGCCTGTTTTTCATCCGGCAAACCAATTGACCGCTCCGCTTTGCTCACCCAGCCACCGCCCATGGCCTTGTAGACATTGATGAGCGCAGCATAAAGTTCGGCGCGGCCCTGCTCGAATAACAGCTCAGAATCGAAAAGGCGGCGTTCGGCGTCCAGGACCTCGATATAGCTCACATAGCCTTCGTTGTAACGGGCGCGCGCCTTGTCGGCATAGATGCGCAGGGCCGCGACTTGCCGCGCCTGCGCCTCCAGTTCCTCGCGTCGCTTCTCCACTGAAATCAGCGCGTCGTTGATTTCACGAAAGGCCGTTTGTATGGCGCGCAGCCACTCCTGCAGGGCCTGGCGTTGCTGCGCTTCGCTGACCTGTATCTGACCCTTGATGCGGCCACCTTCGAAAACAGGACCCAGGACACCGCCACCGATATCCCACACGGTCGATGACGATGCGAACAGATCCGACAATTCGCTGCTGGTCTGTCCCAGTAAGCCGGTCAATGAAATCCTGGGAAACCAGGCTGCCCGCGCCACGCCAATGCGCGCATTGGCGGCAATGAGGCGCTGTTCCGCACCCCGCACATCGGGACGCTGGACCAGCACATCGGAAGGAACGCCCGCTGGAACGGTGGGCAACTGCAGTGCATCCACGGCCTTGCCGCGCTTTATAGGGCCGGGATTGTCACCCAGCAGGATGGACAGGGCATTTTCCTGCAGGGCGATCTGCCGCTCCAGCGAAGGTACGCGCACCGCTGCCAGTTCATACTCGGAGCGCACCTGGGCCAGTTCCAGTTCAGAGATCACGCCACCGCGCAACTTGATCTCGAAGAGACGCACGGATTCGGCGCGGCTGGCCAGAGTGCCGCGTGCGATCTCCAGTTGCCGGTCCAGGTTACGCAACTGGACATAGCCGGTTGCCACTGACGTCACCAGGGTGAGGATGACGGTACGCCGCCCCTCCTCGGCCGCCAGCAACTCGGCGCGCGCGGCCTCGGTGCCGCGACGAATGCGCCCCCACACATCCAGCTCCCAACCCAGGTTGAGGGTGGCGCTGTAGAGATCACTGGTACCGCTGTTGGGCGCGCGCTCACCCCGTGCGCCGCTGGCGCCATAACCGATGAGGGGAAAGGCGTCGGCGCGGGTGATGCCGATGCGGGCGGCAAACGCTTCCACCCGCGCCGCGGCGATGCGCAGATCCTTGTTATTGAGGAGCGCGGTCTCGATCAGTTCGTCCAGCACCGGGTCATTGAACTCGCGCCACCAGGCGATGTTGGCGATTTCCGCCGCCTCCTCCACGGGAATCCGCCAGTCCCCGGGCATATCCACCGCGGGGCGCGTATAGTCAGGCCCTGCGGCGCACCCGCCCAGAACGAGCAGACACAGGAGCAACAGGTGGCGCATCTCAGACCACATCCCTTTCCGCCTCCGGCCGAGGACGCCCGCCACTGAAACGCTGCTTGAAGCTGGTGATCAAATAATAGAACAGGGGCACGAAAAACAATGCAAGGGTGGTGGCGCCCACCATACCACCGATAATGCCTGTGCCGATGGAGTGGCGGGCCGCCGCGCCAGCGCCGCTGGCCAGCACCAGGGGCATGGCCCCGAGGATAAATGAGAGCGATGTCATCAATATGGGCCGCAGGCGCAGGCGGGCCGCCTCCACGGCGGCATCGAAGGGCGACATGCCCTCGCGGTATTTGAGTTCGGCGAACTCGACGATGAGAATGGCGTTCTTGGCCGACAGGCCGATGAGAGTCACCAGCCCGATCTGGAAATAGACGTCGTTCTCCATGCCGCGCAACCACACCGCCACCAGGGCGCCGAAGATGCCAAAGGGCACGGCCGTCACCACCGCCATGGGCAGCGACCACTGCTCATACTGGCCCGCCAGGATGAGGAACACCATGACCAGGGCGAAGGCGAACACCAGCGCCGCCGTGCTGCCCGCCTGCTTCTCCTCGAAGGCCTGACCCGACCAGGCGTAGGTAAATCCCGCGGGCAGCATTTCGCCAGCAACCGCCTCCATAGTGGCAATGGCCTGGCCTGAGCTGAAACCCGGCGCCGCGTCACCGCTGATCTTGGCGGCGATGAAGCCGTTGAAGCGCGGGACCAGGTCGGGCCCGGTGATATAGTGGGCGTCCATCAGGGACGACAACGGCACCATCTCTCCGTTACGTTGACGCACGAAGATATTGTTGATGTCTTCCGGCTTCTCGCGGAATTCCGGCTCCGCCTGTACGATGACGCGCCACACGCGGCCATACTTGTTGTACTGACTGACATACAACGAACCAAACAGGCTCTGCAGCGCAGCATAGGCATCCTGCACCGGCACTCCCAGCACCTCGGCCTTGGCGCGGTCCAGGTCGACACGCAATTGGCGCGAGGCCGCATTGAGCGTCGTGTTCAGGCGGGTGACCTCGGCCCGCGCCTCGGCCTTGCCGATGAGTTCACGGGCCACCTCCTCCAGCCGCGCCACGCCGCCCTGGCCGCGGTTCTGCAGCCAAAACTCGAAGCCCCCCTGGGCGCCCAGTCCCGGGATGGATGGTGGATTGATGGGAATGACGACACCTTCCTTGAGGGCCTGCAGGCGCGGCGTGACATACTCGAACAGGGCCGGCGCCGACAGAGCCGGATCCTCACGTTCATCGAAGTCCTTGAGGGCGATGAATACCGTTCCCGTATTGGTTTTGAACTGCCCATCCAGCAGGCTGTATCCCGCCAGCGCCGAATAATCCTGCACCGACGGGTGCCCGGCGAAGATCTCCGCTGCCCGGCGGGTCAAGGCCTCGGCGCGGTCGATGCTGGCGCCGTCGGGCAGGATCACGGCAGCGAAGACATACCCCTGATCTTCCGGGGGCACAAAGCTGCCGGGCACCACCTGGAACAGGCGCACCATGGCGAACAGCATCACGCCCAGCAGCACCAGCGCGATACCCGCGCGCTTGATGGTGAGGCTCACGCCCTTGGCATAGCGCTCGGTCACGCCCTCCAGCCAACGGTTGAACCAGCCGAAGAAACCACCCGGTTCGCCCTGGCGCGGCTGCAGCAGGATGGCCGCCAGGGCCGGCGTCAGGGTGAGCGCCACGAAACTGGAAATGGCCACCGAGATAGCGATGGTTACCGCGAACTGCTGATAGAGTACGCCGGTGGTGCCGCCGAGAAAGGCCACGGGCACGAATACCGCGATCAGCACCAGCGTGGTGGCAATCACCGGGCCGGTGACCTCTTCCATGGCGCGGAAAGTCGCATCCCGCGCGCTCATGCCATGTTCGGCGATATTGCGTTCCACGTTCTCCACCACCACAATGGCATCGTCACACACGGTGCCGATAGCCAGCACCAGGCCGAACAGAGTCAGCAGGTTGATGGAGAACCCCAGCATCTGCATGCCAATGAAGGTGCCGATAACGGCAACGAAAATGGCCAGGGTGGGGATGAGAGTGGCCTTGAGGCTCTGCAGGAACAGATAGGTCACCAGCACCACCAGGATAATGGCGATAATGAGGGTCTGGACCACCTCGTCGATGGAGGCCTTGACGAATTGCGTGGTATCCAGGGAGACGGTGTAATCGAGGCCCTCGGGAAAACTCTGTTTGAGTTCCTCCATCAGATCCCGCAGGGAATTCGAAACCTGCATGGCATTGGAGCCGGCCTGCTGGTAGACGGCGATAAACGTGGAGGCGGACCCGTTGAGACTGGAGCGCAGCAAATAGGCCTTGAGGCCCTCCTCGGCGCGGCCCACGTCACCCAGGCGCACGATAGCACTGCCTTTCTTGTCGGTGCGCAGGATGATGTTTTCGAATTCCTCCGGCGTGGTGAAACGCCCCGCCGTCACGACCGGGAAGGTCATTTCCACGGGCTCATTGGTGGGCGACTGGCCCAGGCGCCCCACGCCGAACTGCTCGTTCTGCGCGCTCACCGCGCGCTGGATATCGGCCGGGGTGATGCCCAGGCTCGCCATGCGGTCGGGCTGCAACCAGATGCGCATGGCGAGATCCGGCAACCCCATGATCTGGGCCTGGTTGGCGCCGGGTACGCGCTTGATGGCATCCAGCACATAGAGGTTGGCGTAATTGCCGATGTACTGCTCGTCGTAGCGGCCGTCCGGCGAGTAGAGACCGATCAGCATGAGAAAACTGGAGGAACGCTTCTGTACCTGCACACCCGCACTGCGCACGGCGTCGGGCAACTCCGGTAGCGCCAGGTTGACGCGATTGTTGATCTGTACTTCAGCCGTATCGGGATCCGTATCGATGGTGAAATAGACCGTCAGGGACATCTCGCCCGTGGCGGCGCTGGAGGACTGCATGTAAATCATGTTGTCCACGCCATTGATCTGGGTCTCCAGGGGGGCGGCCACTGTATTGGCTACCGTCTCGGCATCGGCGCCCGCATAACTGGCGCTCACAGTGACCTGCACGGGGGTGATCTCCGGGTACTGGGTGACGGGCAGACCGGCCATGGAGACGAAACCCGCGATGACCACGATGATGGACATCACGGCCGCCAGCACCGGACGGCGGATGAACAGGGCGGAGATCATGTCCTGCCAGCCGTGTTAGCGTCCGTTTCGGCATCCCTCTCCGGTGAAGTTATCTGGACAGGAATACCAGCGCGCAGGCGCAGGGCGCCATCCACAACCACGGTCTCGCCATTCTCCAGCCCATCATCGATGAACCACTGCTTTTCATACCAGGGACCCACTTCCACAGGCCGGAACTCGGCCTTGCCCCTGGCATCGACCACCCACACGAAACTGCCTTGTGCTCCCTGCTGCACGGCGCGCTGGGGCACAAGGATGGCATTTGGGCGCACCGCCCCTTTTATGAGGGCGCGTACGAACTGACCGGGATGCAGGCTATTATCGGGATTGGCCACCTCGGCGCGGATCAGAAAGGTACCCGTTTCTTCACTGAGCGCCACGTCGGCAAAGGTGATTTGACCACGATGAGGATAGATGCCGCCATCAGCCATTACCACCTCAACTTCATAGTTCTTACCTGGCGGCTCACGTAACAGCCCCTGCCGCAACAAGCTGCGCAGTTTGAGCACCTGATTCTCAGAGACGCTGAATTCAACCCACATGGGTTCCAGTTGGGCGACATAGGTCAACAGACTGTCGGTGCCAACACCGATATAGGCGCCCTCCTGCTTGATGGCGAAACTGGAGGCGCCGCTTACTGGAGACTTGATGAGGGTGTATCCCAGGTTCAGGCGCGCCTGGGTAACCTTTGCGCGGGCAGCCTCCACGGCAGCCGCAGCGCTGCGGTAACTGCCCAGGGCATCATCCAGTTCCTTCTGCGCGACTGCATTCTGCCTGGCCAGGGGGCGCACCCGTTTGAGATTGGACTCGGCCGTAACCAGGCGCGCCTCCTGCTGGGCCAGTTCCGCTTCAGCCGCCTGCAGCGCCACCTTGAAGGGCTTCTCATCCATGCGGAACAATGGCTGCCCTTCTTCAACGAAAGCGCCTTCCTTATATAAACGCTTCTCCAGGAAGCCCTCCACTCGCGAGCGTACTTCGACCCGCCGCGAACTCTCCGTCTTGCCCACGAATTCGAAGCTTACCGGCGTATCTCTCGCCACGACCCGATATACCGTCACTTCCGGCGGGGAGGCAGCAGCTTCCTCCTGCGCGGGCCTGCCACAACCAGCTGTCTGCAACAATACAGACATCGCGAAAATCAAAGGAAGCAATAAGGGCAGTGGGCTGTTTTTCATCGGATTCCCCATTCAATGAAGACGGACTTCCAATCCATCAGAGCCGAGGCAATTATTAACCCGGCAACAATATATGTTGTTGCCGGGTTAATATTCTCCGCGCGAGGCCCAGGGACAAACCGCGGGCAGCAGTTGAGCACAGCGGCGTACAATCCCTTTTTTCAGGGCAAGTGTAACACGCGATCAACAACGGAAACCAGATGAAGCTGTTGATCCAGGCGATATCAGGTCGGCTTTCATATGCATTCACAGAAAGCGACTTGTCTGTGCAATATAAAACAGCCACACTCATGGATACGGAGAAAACCACCATGAGAAAACTGGCGCGTGACATTTCCTGGCACATCTTCAGAATGCTGTCGTACAGCCTGAGTGGCGCTTTTGTAGTTCTTCTCGCAGGCGCCATACTCTATCTGAATAATCGGCCCGATCTCAGCATCTGGCACCGGGCCAACCTGGATGCCGAATTCAACGAACATTCCCCGGTAAGAAGTTTTACAGAATACCGCGCCTTGGAAGAACGGCTCTTCAAGCAACTCGACACAGAAGTCTACGAGAAAATACGGCCGGCAGACCGCTATCCTGTCAACCGCTATCATCGCGGCAGCCTGTCGGACCCGGACCGCTGGCCAGTCAACTGGAACCGCAGTTTTGAACTGCCTCTTGATCGGCCAGCGGCGGGGGTCCTGCTGCTGCATGGCCTGTCGGACTCACCTTACAGCCTGCGCGGCCTGGGACAAGGCTTTCACACTGCTGGAGCATGGGTGATAGGCCTGCGCCTGCCTGGACACGGCACCACACCAGCGGGGCTTACACATACGAGCTGGCGGGACATGGCTATGGCCGTTCGCCTGGCCGTAGACCACCTCTATGAAAAGACTCACGGCAAGCCTGTCTATATCGTCGGTTACTCAACCGGCGCCACCCTGGCAGTACATTACTCGCTAATGACTCTGATGGACCCTGAACGGGTCCCCATTCAGGGTCTCGTATTGATTGCCCCCGCCATCGGCGTCTCACCAGCCGCGGCACTGGCAGTATGGCAGGCCCGCCTGGGTCATCTGCTCGGCCTGGAGAAACTGGAATGGAACACCGTACTGCCAGAATACGACCCCTATAAATACAGCTCTTTTGCCATCAATGCCAGCGACCAGGTCTATCGCCTTACTCAGGAAGTCCAGTCACGCCTGAAGGCGATGGACGCGGCGACCTTGCAGCGCTTTCCTCCCACACTGGCGTTCCAATCCGCTTCCGACGCCACGGTCGCCGCGGCGGACCTCACCGACAAATTCCTGATACACCTGCCGCCCGGCAAGCACGAAGTGGTGATATTCGATATCAACCGCCTCAACACACTGCAATATTTACTGGCACACGATCCCGCGCCGCGATTGAACGCGCTTTTGAAAACAGGCAGCCTGCCATTCACCGTCAGCATCCTCACCAATCATACCCCCGACAGCCGCAGGCTCGTCATCCACTCCAAAGCGGCGGGAGAAACCCAGATGGAAATCAAGTCAACCCAACTCTACTGGCCGGAGAATGTGTATGCCATATCCCATGTTGCCCTGCCTATCTCGCCACGTGACCCCCTCTATGGCAATGGGAATACCCCAGGCGCCTCACCCTTACAACTCGGCAATCTGGCCCTGCGCGGAGAAAAAGGTGTCTTGCGCCTGTCGGGTACCGATATGCTGCGCCTGCGATGGAACCCGTTCTACAATTACCTGGAAAGTAAAACGCTCGACTTCATGGAGCTGCAGAACCTGCCATAAGCCGAAGCCAACGAAAGTGCCACCGCCGATGCGACGCCCGCCGCAATATTAACCCGGCAACAATATATATCGTATTCAGGACTTCAGGCCTGCGCTGGAACAAGGCGCGGTGCGCAGGCAATGGTGATTCCATTGGCAAGCGCCGCAACGCCGTGCCAGTGCAGGCCTGAAGTCCCTAACAGGTTGATATTAAAAGACAGGCCATTGCGTGCCGGCCCGCTGACTGCGTTGGCGAAATTTGCTGTAGAATAACTACAGCGGCATTTCGCCGCCTTGCA
>JALSGV010000188.1 GCA_026982565.1 Gammaproteobacteria bacterium | reverse complement strand
CGCCGATCAACCCCCAGGTAACGAGCGGCGGATGGCGCATGGCCACGGTGGTGGCAATGGGCAGCATGATGCGGACAAAACCTGCTGATGATGATCCAGGTGCTGCCAGCCACGCCCCGCAGCATCATGCTGCGAAGCCAACCGGCGCATTCTCGTCTTGCGCCACATCATGCCGGCATCTGCATCAGCAGGCAACAGGACAGCCGTTTTTTCAGGCTGGCTGTCGCTTGTGCAGTGAAGGTCGCCCGTGCATATTGTGGGTGGCGGGTGCAAACAATGATATCGTAATCTTCTCCGGATCATCAATTGCTTGGGGTTGCAGGGGGTTGAAGGCGGTCTGTTTCCATTCTCGATTGGCTTCCGGAAGGCTTGGGTGGCCAGGGAATGATCATGCCAGCCTTGCACCAGAACACTGTGTGCCACAAAATGGCCACCTGTCAGCCGCATTGCATGGTACATGCCTTCATCAGACTAATGACATGATTGATGCAAGATCGGATTCACACTTCGCAAGAACGGGAAGGGACGTGATGACCAAGCGCAGGTTCGGGTTGGTGGTGGCACTGCTGGCGGGGCTGGGCGCTGCCGGGGGAGAGGCCTTGGCACAGGAGCCGCAGCCGCGAGCAGCCGGCACTTTCGGTGATTGGGTGGCTTATCACTACAACACCAAAAAGGGCCCTGTGTGCTACATCGTCTCACAACCCATAAGGTCTGAGCTGTCGCGCAAGGGGGCCAAGCGCGATCCGGTCTTCTTTCTCGTTACCCACCGCCCCGGCGACAAGGTGCGGGCAGAGGTGAGCACACTCATCGGCTATCCGTTCCGCCCCAATTCCACTCCCACGGTGGAGATAGACGGGCAGCGCTTCACCCTGTTTGCGGTAAAGGATGGCGCATGGTCGGAAGGCCCGCAGGTGGATCGCAAGATCGTGGCCGCCATGAAGGCCGGGCGCACCATGGTGGTGCGCGGTGTCTCGCACCGCGGCACCACGTCGGTGGATACCTATTCGCTGAAAGGTGTTACCGCCGCCATGAACAAGATCGACGAACTGTGCGGCTACAAGTGAGTTGGGATGAGTGAGTGGACGGATTGCCGAAATGGCATTTCCGGCAAAGCCATGACACCTCATTCACTGCGCCGGCGCTTGGCCAGCGCCCGCAGGCGCAGGGCATTGAGCTTGATGAAGCCCTCGGCATCCTTCTGGTCATAGGCACCTTCATCGTCCTCGAAGGTTACCAGCGCTTCGTCATAGAGAGACTTGGGC
>JALSGV010000187.1 GCA_026982565.1 Gammaproteobacteria bacterium | reverse complement strand
TCGCTGCAAGGCGGCGAAATGCCGCTGTAGTCATTCTACAGCAAGTTTCGCCAACGCAGTCAGCGGGCCGGCACGCAATGGCCTGTCCTTTGATTTCAATCTGTTAGGGACTTCAGGCCTGCACTGGTACGGCGTTGCGGCGCTTGCCAATGGAATCACCATTGCCTGCGCACCGCGCCTTGTTCCAGCACAGGCCTGAAGTCCTGAATACGATATATATTGTTGCCGGGTTAATAATCACCCGGTGGCTACAGGCTTGGTCAACAGGACAAAAGCGGTATCTACTTGCCAGTGAATGTTAGACATCGTGTTGCATATTTTACAGGGGGCGGGTTCTCGTATAGATTTGGATATCCAGCAATACCGCTTTCCATTGCAAGGAGGTGTCTGCCATGATGATCGATGCGACGCAGTCCAGCCAGGCGCTCCTTCTCGCCATTGCGATCGAAAAGAGCAACGCTACATGGTTCCATAACTGCGCTATCCGCTTTCTACCTTATGACACGGCCTTGAGTGAACTGCTGGAAGAGCTGTCTCGCGAGGAATTGTCACATCGCGATGAACTCATCGCGCATTATGAATCAACCTATGGTGACCTGCCTGAGGTGGAAACAGCGCCACCCGAATCCCTGCGCAATTATCAGAACGGCCTGAAAGACATTCAGCGACATTTTTTTGTCGTCGATGAGGTCATGGCGCATACGATTCTGGAAAAAGCGCTTGAAATAGAACGTTATACACACCATTTCTATATCGAACTCAAGGATAGGGTCGCGGATGTGGAAAGCGCGGCCGTGTATGGCCGCCTGAGTGAGTATGAACGGGAGCACCAACAGCTGTTTCTGAAACGTCTGGAAAATGACGGGGATCAGGGAATGTGAGAGCGTTGCGGAAATAATATCGACCCGGCAACAATATATATTGTTACCGGGTCGATAACTATTCGTCTTTTGGTGAAGCGCGGCATCCCGATTGGCTTTTTCCCCATGATTCATATAGGCTTGTCTCACGAGGCTGTCCATGTGACCGAGCAGAAACGAGCCATTGCCTGTTGGATAACCTGAAACCCCGCGAAGTCGTGCGGGGTTTTTATTTTTTTGAAGTGCATGAAACGCGGCACAACGGTTACATAGCGAGGAATCTTTATGAAGAAAATGTGGGTGGGGAACTTGTCTGCTGACGCGTCCGAAGACAGTGTCACGGAGTTGTTTTCCCAATTTGGAAAAGTACGTTCCGTCAAACTGGCCAAGGATGTCTTCACGGGCAAGTGCCGTGGGTTCGCCTTTATCGAAATGGAGGGCCATGAGGCCAGGGCCGCCATAGCAGAACTCAATGGCAAGATACTCAGCGGTGATCGTCCCATCAAGGTCAGATTCGAAGACACGACCCGCAGGCGGTCTCACCGGAGAAGGTAGGGCCTCCCGATATACCCCTGTCCTAGCGGACAAATGTCATTAGTAACACTCCGTTCCATCAGTCTGGGTTTTGGCGGCCCCCCCGTGCTGGATAAGGTCGATCTGCAGATCGAGGCCGATGAGCGCCTGTGTCTGGTAGGGCGAAATGGTGAAGGTAAGAGCACCCTCCTGAAGCTGGTCGCGGGCGGGCTCCATGCGGAGGAGGGTGAAATCCAAAAGCGGCGTGGATTGCGTATCGCCTCGCTGGCCCAGGAGGTCCCTGGTGGTCTGCACTCCTCCGTCTACGATGTCGTCGCTGCCGGTTTGGGCGAGCAGGGCCGCCTGTTGTCGCGCCATCAGCAACTCAGCCACCAGATAGGCCAGGGTGGAGAAGACCTGCTGGACGAATTGACCCGTGTACAGCAGGCCCTGGAAACGGCAGGTGGGTGGCAGCTTGGCCAGCGGGTCGAGGCCACTCTATCGCGTTTCAAGTTGACGGCCGGGGACGTTTTTTCCCAATTGTCTGGCGGACTCAAGCGCCGGGTGCTCCTCGCAAGGGCGCTGATAGACGAACCGGAACTGTTGCTGCTGGACGAGCCCACCAACCATCTTGATATCGACGCCATTCGCTGGCTGGAAGACTTCCTGCTGGAGTTCAAGGGCGCGCTGCTCTTCATTACCCACGACCGGGCCCTGATCAAAAAACTCGCCACCCGGATTATCGAACTCGACCGTGGATGCCTCACCAGCTGGCCCGGGAACTACCAGAATTATCTCGAAAGGAAACAGGCCGCTCTGGAAGCGGAAGCCACCCGGGAGGCCCTGTTCGACAAGAAACTGGCTCAGGAAGAACGCTGGATACGCCAGGGCATCAAGGCGCGGCGTACACGCAATGAGGGCCGGGTGCGAGCCCTGCAACAACTGCGTGAACAACACGGCAGGCGCCGGGTCCGCTCGGGGAAGGCCCGCCTGCGCCTCGACGAGGGGGAGCTTTCCGGCAAACTGGTGCTGGAGGCGGAGCAGGTGAGTCATGGCTATGACGGGAAAACCGTTATTCGTGATTTCTCGACAGTCATTCTGCGGGGAGACAAGATTGGCATTATTGGTCCCAATGGGTCAGGCAAGACCACGCTGCTCGATCTGCTGCTCGGCAGACTCACGCCACAACAGGGGCGTATCAAGACAGGGACAAAGTTGCAGATTGCCTATTTCGACCAGCACCGCGCCCAACTGAAAGAGGATCAATCCATCATCGACAATGTCGCCGACGGCAGTGACATGATCACCGTCAATGGCCAGACGCGCCACGTCATCAGTTATCTCCAGGATTTCCTGTTCTCCCCCCAGCGGGCCCGCACGCCGGTCAGCGCCCTGTCGGGTGGTGAGCGCAACCGCCTCCTGCTGGCCAGACTGTTTGCCCGCCCCTCCAATCTCCTGCTGATGGACGAGCCGACCAATGACCTTGATCTCGAAACTCTGGAACTCCTTGAAGAGTTGCTGTTGGACTACACAGGCACTCTGTTGCTGGTAAGCCATGACCGGGACTTCATCGACAACGTGGTGACCAGTACGCTGGTGCTGGAGGGCGATGGCAGGGTTGCTGAATATGTCGGCGGTTACCAGGACTGGCTGCGTCAGCGCAAGGAGGGCGCGCCCGCCGTTCCAGCTGAGGAAAGCAAAGCAAGTAACAAACCGAGGTCCCGCCGCAATACCGCCAGAAAACTCAGCTATAAGGAGCAAAGGGAATTGGAAGCATTGCCGCTGCTGATAGAGAGACTTGAGGAGGAACAGGCGCAGCTCCATGAGGCCATGACACAACCTGGCTTCTATCAGCGTAGCGCCGGTGAGATCGCCGCTGACAAGAAACGCCTGGAGGCCTTGGAAAGGGAACTGACTACCGCCTATGAGCGCTGGGAAATACTGGAGAACATGTAACCTGGATGAAACGCAGTGAAATCCAGGATGAGTGGACGTAGGCACAAGCCTGTATGACGATATGCCCTGCCTGTAGTATAATTATCGGGTAAGCCATTCCATCCAGTCCCTTGCCAGGAGGTGTCACCTATGAGTCATCACGTCTACAAGCAGATCGAACTGACCGGTTCATCCACCACCAGCATACAGGAGGCCATCGAGAATGCCGTGGCCCGCGCCGCGCAATCCGTCCGTAATATGAGATGGTTGGAGGTCGTCGATACACGCGGGCATATCGAAGACGGAAAAGTCGCGCACTGGCAGGTCACCATCAAGGTCGGGTTTACACTGGAATAGGCGTTTTATGTCTGCCCCATGCAACGAAGCCGAGGCTTTCCGGTGAACCGGCATTGACACTGCAGGCGACGTTTCAGAAAGCCCTGGCGTTGCACCAGGCAGGCGAGCTGGAGGCGGCGGAAGAAATATACCGGAAAATTCTCCGCGCCCACCCGTCACATGCACCGTCCCTGAATCAATTAGGCATACTCTCTGCTCAAAGGAAGCTGTTTGAACGATCGGAGCGTCTCTTCAAGGAGGCAATCAGGATCGCTCCATCCGCCACATACTATTTCAATCTCGCCAACGCGCTGGACATGCAGGGAAAGCAGTGTGCCGCCAAATACTATGAAAAGGCAATCGAACTCAATGCCGATTACGCCGAGGCATACAATAACCTGGGAAATCTCCACAGGCGCTCGGGCCGCTTCCAGGATGCAATATTGAGTTACCGGAAAGCTGCTTGCCTGCAGCCGGAGCTGGCAGAGGCGCATCACCAGCTGGCTTTATGTAAAACATTCGAGTCCGTTGATGATGATATTCTGGCAATGCAGGCCGTACTGGGGAGAAGGGGGCTGGCCAGTGAGAAAAAAGCGCATTTGTGTTTTGGCCTTGGGAAAGCCTATGAGGACCTTGGAGAATTCCAGACCTCGTTTGATTATTACAAAATGGGTAACAGCCTGCACAGAAATACAATCGAATTCGACATCGGCCCTGTGGAATATAAATTTCAGCGTATTATGGAAATCTTCGATCATGCGCTGTTTGAGAAATTCCCGGAGGCAGGCTGCAAGGATGAAACGCCTGTATTCATCGTCGGCATGCCACGCTCCGGCACGACCCTGCTTGAACAAATTCTTGCCTGTCATCCAGATGCACATGGGGCGGGGGAGCTGTACGATCTGCGGCGGATTATGGGCAGCTGCGTAATCGATGGCAGCCTCTTGTCTTATCCCGAGCATGTGCCGCATCTACGGGGGGACATGCTCGGGAATATGGGAGAACGATACGTGCAGCGTATACGCCAATATTCCTCTCTGGGAAAAATCATCGATAAAATGCCCCAGAATTTTTTCTACATAGGCCTGATCAAATTGGCCCTCCCCAACGCAAAAGTCGTTCACTGTACGCGCAATCCCGTGGCCACCTGTTTTTCATGTTTCAAGCAGCATTTCAGCAATCCCCATCAATACGCCTATGACCTGGCAGAGCTTGGCAGCTATTATGCGCTCTATCGTCGTTTGATGTTGCATTGGAACGAGGTGCTGCCTGGATTCATTCATGAATTGAAGTACGAAGACCTTATCCACAACCAGAAAGAGCAAGTAAAACAAGTTTTGGAATTCTGTGGCTTAATATGGGATGAGCGGTGTCTGGCGTACTATGAATCCGGAAATACCGTCAAGACGGCGAGTTCCGTCCAGGTGCGACGAAAATTGTATTCCCGCTCGGTCGATCAGTGGAAAAATTATGCCGATAATCTGGCTCCACTACTCCATTCACTCGGCGTATCCCATTCATAATACTGGGAAGCATAATGATTTTCTAAGGCAATTCCCACACGCGTCCGATAAGGTATTGGCCCCCGGAGAAAAGGGGACGGTTACGTGCACGCCATTGCGTCTAGAGACAAATGCTAATTAAAAACATATAAATCAATGCGATATATATCTTTTGCAATCATGAATATCATGCGCTTCCCGTGCGTGGGCGCTCATGACCGAAAGGTGGGAGCATGAGGATAAATACAAAACCCCTGTTGGACTTTACGGACAAGAAATTCCTGATCGTCGATGACTTCGCGGATCTGCGCAGC
Source organism: Gammaproteobacteria bacterium (assembly GCA_026982565.1). Taxonomy (GTDB): domain Bacteria; phylum Pseudomonadota; class Gammaproteobacteria; order SZUA-140; family SZUA-140; genus SZUA-140. The sequence goes on along the minus strand of JALSGV010000187.1, from coordinate 3,619 downwards.
ATGCTCAGGAACATGGTGGAGTCCTATGGCGTCAGTGAGGTCGATGGTGTGGGAAATGGCAAGGAGGCCCTGAATGCCATGGAAAGAAGGGACTACGATGTCATTCTCTGCGACTACAACCTGGGCGACGGCAAGGACGGACAGCAGGTCCTGGAAGAGGCCCGGCACAGGGGCTTTCTCAAGTACTCGACGGTCTTCATGATGATCACGGCGGAGAACACCAAGCAGATGGTCATGGGCGCGGTGGAGTATCAGCCGGACGATTACATGTCCAAGCCTTTCAACAAGCATGTGCTGCGCCAGCGCCTGGAGAAGATCATGCTCAGGAAGAGTGACTTCGAGGAAATCGAGCGCGCCATTAAAAAGAAGCAGTTTCCTCAGGCCATCTCGTTGTGCGACCAGAAAATCCAGGCCAATCCCCATAATCTGTCCGAGTTTCAGAAATGCAAGGCGGAATTGTATGTCGAAACGGGTCAATTCAAGGAGGCGGAGGCCGTCTATAACGAAGTGCTCGCACACAAAGATATGCCCTGGGCATGGATGGGCATGGGCAGGATGGCCTACCTGAGCGGCGACTATGAAAAGGCGCGGGATATTTTCACGGAGGTTATCGGGAACAACAAAAACAATGTCGAGGCCTACGATTGGCTCTCCAGGACACTGGTTCAACTCAAGGATATGGAGGCCGCCGAGCACTGCCTTTTCGAGGCGACGAAACTCTCTCCCAAGGCGATCCAGAGACAGATGGTGCTGGGCGATCTTGCACTGGGAAACAAACACTATGGCATCGCCGAGCATGCCTTTAAAAAAGCTGTGCAGATTGGCAAGTATTCTATTTTCAAGTCACCTGACAATTACATCAAGCAGGCCAAGGCCATGCTACATACCAGTTCCAGGAAGGATGCCCTGCGGGTGCTGAAAAAGCTGCGCAAAGATTTTCCTCTTGACGGGCAGGCCAACTTTCATGCCACTCTGTGCGAATACAGTGTCCTCGCGGAAATGGGGCGAGTCCATGAGGCACAGAATGCCTTCATCCGGGCCGCCAGCCAGTTCGACAAACTGGCCGACCAATTACCACCCGAGCTGGTGCTGGAAATAGCGCAGGCCTATATCGTCAACGGGGACAAGGACAAGGGAACGGCACTGATCAAGGACCTGGTCAAGAACCATCATGAAGACGAGGTCCTCCTGGAGAAGATTCAGAATGGCCTGTCCGAGATCGGCATGGAGGAAGAGGGCAAGCAGCTCATCTCTGAGAGTCGCGACAAGGTGGTGCGTCTCAACAACCAGGGCGTGCGTTATGTTCAGGAAGGCCGTCTCGAGGAGGCCATTGCGCTCTTTCAGGAGGCCCTGGAGGACATGCCCGACAACAAGACCATCAATGCCAACACTGCCATGGTACTCATCAAATATATGGAGCAGCGGGGCAGGGACGACGCCTACCTGCGCCTCACGCGCAAATGCCTGGAGATGGTCCGGACGAGTTCATCCGGCGATGCTTCCCTGATCCGGTTGCAGGAACGCCTCAGCCGCCTGCTCAAGAGCCGTGCCGCATGAAAACCCCATCATGATGGACAGGGCGGACATGGAAGAAGGACAGGTGGACTTCAACAGTCTCATCGCCTCCAGCATCCACGACATGAAGAATTCCCTCAGCCTCATCATTCATGCGCTGGATGAGCGCGCACAGGAAGCTCACTTGCAGTGCGAGGCGAAGCGCCTCAACAGCAAACTCATGCAATTGCTCTGTTTCTACAAGATGGACAAGGCCATGCTCAGCGCCAACCGGGAGGAGTGGTGCGTGTATGACCTGCTGACGGAACTCCTGTTACAGGAAACACCGCTCCTGGAAGCCAGGGACATCGAAGGCGAACTCCACTGCGACGAGGGGCTGGCCTGGGTCTTTGATCGCGAACTGGTCAGCGGCGCCCTGGGCAATGCCCTCAACAATGCCATACGCCATGCGCGCCACCGCCTGGTGCTCGCGGCCCACTGCGAAGGCGGCGAACTCATTATCAGCATCCAGGACGATGGCGATGGGTTTCCAGTCGGGATGCTCGAAAACATTGCCAGCCACAGGCAAAATGTCAGTTTCTCCCATGGCAACACGGGTCTTGGCCTGTACTTCTCCCACACCATTGCCAGCATGCATCGTCGCGATGGCAGAACAGGGCGGGTCTGCCTGTCGAATCCCGGCGAAACGGGCGGCGCCTGTTTTTCTCTTATCCTGCCCTGATCCCGTTTGCGCCTGACGTTTGGCGGTATTACCATCTCCCATGATGATGGGAACCACGACTACAACATCCCGCCCGCGCTGGGAACATTTCCCCCATGAGTCCGATATCGGGATACGCGGTATCGCCGCCACCCTCGAAGAGGCCTTTGTACAGGCCGCCCTGGGGTTGACGGCGGTGATTGCCGATACCGATGCCGTTTCTCCGCGCGAGAAGGTGGCGATAAGCTGCGAGGGAACTGACAAGGAGATCCTGTTCCTGGACTGGATCAATGCCTTGATCTATGAGATGGCCACGCGGAGAATGCTGTTCTCGCGTTTTGAAGTGTCCTTTGCGGAGGGGGGGCTGCAGGGGCGGGCATGGGGTGAGCCCATCGACCCCGTAAAACACCATCCGGCCGTCGAGGTCAAGGGTGCTACCTTCACGGAGCTGAAGGTTTACCGTGACAACACCGGTTCCTGGGTTGCACAATGCGTCGTGGATGTATGATGACCCCTGAATCCGTGGGTTCAGATGACAGTTTTGCAGAGGGGCGGCAGGCATAATGGATATTTCCCGTTTCACAAGACTCTCCCCCAGTGAATGGCAGATACCCGCCACCGGCAAGATGCGCGTCCCCGCCGTCATCTATGGCGATGAAGACCTTGTCCGCAACCTGGATGACAAGGTGGCGGAGCAGGCCATGAACGTGGCCACGCTGCCGGGTATCGTCAAGGCGTCCTACGCCATGCCCGATGCCCACTGGGGCTACGGCTTCCCGATCGGCGGCGTGGCGGCCTTCGATGCCGATGAGGGCGGCGTGATCTCCGCCGGCGGCGTCGGTTTCGATATTTCCTGCGGGGTGAGAACCCTGCATACCGGACTCAAGACCGCCGATCTCGATGACTGCCGCGAGGCCCTGGCCACGGCCCTGTATCGTGCCATTCCCGCCGGCCTGGGCAGCACCGGCCACATCCATCTCAATGACCGGCAAATGGACGAAATGCTGTCGCGAGGCGCCCAGTGGGCCGTGGCGCAGGGTTACGGCGGTGAGGCCGACCTGGCGCGCGTCGAAGAGGGCGGCAGGATGGTCGGCGCCGATCCCGGCAAGGTCTCGCAACAGGCCCGCAAGCGCCAGCAGGATGAAATGGGCACCCTGGGTTCGGGCAATCACTATCTGGAGGTGCAGCGCGTGGCCGAGGTTTACGATCACGACATTGCCCTGCGGTATGGCCTTCACGAAGACGATGTGCTCATCAGCATACACTGTGGTTCACGCGGCCTGGGACATCAGATCGGCATGGAATTCCTCAAGCGCATGGTGCTCTCCGCGCCGGGTTTCGGCATCGAGCTGCCGGATCGTGAACTGGCCTGCGCCCCCATCGATTCGGCCCTGGGCCGGGACT
>JALSGV010000186.1 GCA_026982565.1 Gammaproteobacteria bacterium | reverse complement strand
CTGCGTTGGCGAAACTTGCTGTAGAATGACTACAGCGGCATTTCGCCGCCTTGCAGCGAACCGGCACGCAATGGCTGAATACGATATATATTATTGCCGGGTTAATAAATACTTTTATTTTGGCGAAAATCGCGTAAAATGAGTCACTTTTTTATGGGCAGCAGTATTTTTTCAGGATATTTCAAGAAGAGGAAAACTGGGTAAATGGTAACCATACGACTGACTCGTGGCGGCTCCAAGAGACGTCCTTTCTATCATATTGTTGTCGCTGACAGCCGTATGCCGCGTGACGGGCGCTTCATCGAGCGTCTCGGCTTTTTCAATCCCGTGGCAACGGGCAACGAAGTCAGGCTGGAACTCGATGATGAAAGATTCAATTACTGGATTTCACAGGGCGCCAAGCCATCTGAGCGGGTAGCCAGCCTGGCCAGGAAAAAAGCGGCCTGAGCTGGGGTATGAGGGGCCCGGGAGATTGCCCTTCTCCTGGGTGACTGACCCTTTGCATGATGACTGGCAAACAAGGCAATGACCGTGGATGGTGATCGTGTCATTGTAGGCAGGATTTCGGGCATATATGGCGTCAAGGGCTGGGTGAAGGTCTTCTCCTACACCGAGCCGCGCGAGAACATACTCAAGTACTCCCCCTGGATGTTGAGGCGGGGAGGGCAGTGGCGCACCATGGCGCTGGTCACTGGACGCCGCCAGGGAGCTGGTGTCATTGTGCGCCTGGATGGCTTTGAAGACCGTGACCAGGCGCGTGAATTGATCGGCGCCGATATAGCCATCCGCCGGGATCAATTGGCGGATGCCGGGCCGGATGAATATTATTGGGTCGATCTCATTGGCCTGAAGGTGAAGACCCTGCAGGGGGTGGAACTGGGTATTGTGGACCACCTGCTGGAAACGGGCGCCAATGATGTGCTGGTGGTGCGTGCGCAGGAAGAAATATTGATTCCCTACGTGCGGGGTGATGTCGTCACGGATGTCGACCTGAAGGCGGGGGTTATCACCGTAGACTGGGATGCGGCCGACTGATGGGGCATCGCTGATGCGGGTGGATGTGGTGACATTATTTCCGGCGATGGTCGAGACCATCGCCCAGTACGGCGTGACGGGCAGGGCCGTGGAACGGGATATCCTGCAGCTGGCCTGTTGGAATCCACGGGATTATTCCCGGGATGCCTACCGCGCCGTGGACGACCGGCCCTTTGGCGGTGGTCCGGGCATGGTGATGATGGTGCAGCCCTTGCGGGACGCCATACAGGCGGCCAGGCAGGCGGCGGCGGACCCCGGCGCGCGGGTGATCTGTCTGACGCCTCAGGGGCGGCGGCTGGACCAGGCCCACGCAAATCGCCTGGCCGCGCACTACAACAGCCTGGTGCTGGTGGCGGGGCGCTATGAAGGTATCGACGAGCGCCTGTTGGAGACGGAGATCGATGAGGAATTGTCCATCGGCGACTTCGTGCTCAGCGGGGGTGAACTGGCGGCCATGGTGGTCATCGACGCCCTGGCGCGACAACTGCCCGGCGTGCTGGGCCACGAGGATTCCTCGCGGCAGGATTCCTTCAGCGGCGGCCTGCTGGAGCATGCCCAGTATACCCGGCCGCGGGAGATCGACGGGCGGTCAGTGCCCGAGGTGCTGCTCAGCGGCGATCACGAAGCCATCCGGCGCTGGCGTGAAAAACAGGCGCTGGGGCGGACGTGGCTGAAACGCCCGGATCTTCTCAAGGATGTGGTTCTGAGTGAAACACAGCGCCGCCTGCTGGATGAATTCAGGCGGGAGCATGACAATATTGAATCGGATTTTACGGATAGCGGGAGTGCAGGAAAATGAGTGAACTGATCAAACAAATCGAAGCGGAACAGATGAACCGTGAGGTGCCGGCCTTCGGGCCCGGCGACACCGTGGAAGTCAAGGTCAAGGTCAAGGAGGGCACCCGTGAGCGCCTGCAGGCCTTCACTGGCGTGGTCATCGCCAAGCGCAACCGCGGCATGAATTCGGCCTTCACGGTGCGGAAGATTTCTCACGGTGAAGGGGTCGAGCGTGTGTTCCAGACCTACAGCCCGACCATTGACAGTATTACCGTGAAGCGCCGCGGTGATGTGCGCCGCGCCAAGTTGTACTACCTGCGCAAGCTGCGCGGCAAGGCGGCGCGTATCAAGGAAAAGCTCTAGGCGGCAAGCGGAAGGGACAGGGCTGCTCGCGGGCGGATCCCAAGCGTGCAAGGTTCGGCGGCATCGGCACAATATGCTGCGGTGGTCGCACCCGGTGACGGCGCCTTCAGGGTTGGCATACGTGTCGGCAACGGTGGAGTGACCCGCATACGCCTTTTTCCGCAGGCTGATCCCGTCACTACCCGTAATGACGACCCTGCCCTGGTGGACAGGATCGTCACCCAGCTCAATGAATACCTCAATGACCCGGGCAAGGGCTTTTCCTTGCCGCTGAACCTTCAGGGCAGTGTATTTCAGCGCCGTGTATGGCGCGCCCTGATGGACATACCGCCCGGTGAAACCCGCACCTATGGCATGCTGGCGAGAAATATGGGCACGTCCGCCCGCGCCATTGGCGGCGCATGCCGCAGCAATCCCGTGCCCATCATCGTACCCTGTCACCGCGTGGTGGCCGCCCATGGTCTGGGTGGATACGCCGGCCATACCGGTGGCGCCCTGCTGGCCATCAAAAACTGGTTGCTGGAACATGAATCCCGCCTCTCCTGTCACCTTCACTGACAATGGCGCAAGCGGCCTCACTGAGACTGATGCCCGCTTGCTGGAGCGCTTTCTGGATGCGCTGTGGGCGGAACGGGGGCTGAGCGACAGTACTCTGGCCGCCTATCGCGCCGACCTCAAGGGGCTTGCCTCCTTCACATCTGCGCGAGGGTGGACCCTGGACGCTGCACGGCATGAACACCTGCTGGAATATCTGGCCCTGCGCGTCAGGCAGCAGGCGCGGGTGCGCACCACGGCGCGCCTGTTGTCCAGTATCCGGCGTTTCTATCAATATCTCCTGCGTGAGGGCCTCATCGATGAGGACCCCAGCGCGCGCATCGAATCCCCCAGGCTGGGGCGCCCCCTGCCGGATTCCCTCACCGAGGCGGATATCGAGGCCCTGCTGGCGGCGCCCGATGCCAGCAGTGATATCGGCCTGCGCGACCGCGCCATGCTGGAGCTGATGTATGCCACGGGGCTGCGCGTCTCGGAACTGGTCGCCTTGACCTTGCCACGCATCAATCTGCGTCAGGGGGTCGTGCGCGTGACGGGCAAGGGCAACAAGGAACGCATCGTGCCGCTGGGTGAGGAAGCTGTCGATTGGCTGGAGCGTTACCTGGGAGAAAGCCGCATGGCCCTGCTGAAGGGGAGGCGGAGTGACGCCGTTTTCGTCACCCGCCGCGGGGCGGCCATGACGCGCCAGGCGTTCTGGTATCTCATCAAGCGCTATGCGGGCGAGGCGCATATCACACGTCCATTGTCACCCCATACCCTGCGCCACGCCTTCGCCACCCATCTCTTGAATCATGGCGCTGACCTGCGCGCCTTGCAGATGCTGCTGGGGCATAGTGATCTGTCCACTACCCAGATCTATACCCATGTGGCACGTCAGCGTCTCAAGGACCTGCACGCCGCCCATCATCCGCGCGGTTGATCTTTATCGAGGTTCCCATGCGCGGCGTTCTGTTTTGTCTATATTTCATCCAAGGAGTTGCCGGAAATGAGCATGACAACGCCTGACTGGCGGGAGCGTTTCGTCGCGATTCGCAGTAACAAGATCTTTGAACTCGTCGTAATCAGCATCATCGTCCTGTCGGCGCTGATGATCGGCGCCAGGACCTATGACATCGACGAGCGCTGGATGAAACTCCTGGTGATTTTCGATGTGGCGGTGACGGTCTTTTTCCTGATAGAGATCCTCATCCGCATGATTGCGGAAAAACGTTTGCGGGACTTCTTCCGTCAGGGCTGGAATGTTTTCGATTTCCTGATCGTGACCGCCAGCCTGATTCCCATCAACGAGGGAGAAATGGTGCTATTGGCGCGCCTGCTGCGTATCTTCCGCGTGTTGCGTCTGGTGTCCATGATTCCCGAACTGCGTATCCTGATGAATGCGTTGCTCAAGGCCATTCCGCGCATGGGTTACGTGGTGTTGTTCATGTTCATTATCTTCTACATCTATGGCGCCGTCGGCAGTTTCTTTTTCGAGCATATCAACAATGTCCTGTGGGGCGATATCAGCATCGCCATGCTGACCCTGTTCCGAGTCGCCACTTTCGAGGACTGGACGGATGTCATGTACGAAACCATGGCCGTCTATCCCCTGAGTTGGATTTTTTATCTGAGCTTCATTTTTCTCACTGCCTTCGTCTTCCTCAATATGATGATCGGCGTGGTGCTGGATGTCATGCAGTCCGAACATGAAAAATACAATCGCGAGCAGGGGGAAGGCGAGGCCGGCGAGGTCCACTGGATAAAGGAGCATACAGGGGATATTGAACAACGCCTGCAACGTATGGAACAGATATTGCTGGAAATCTCCAGGCGCGATGCGGATAAATCTGATTCGGATGGGAGAAAAGGCAACATCCGGAATCCATAGCTATTAACCCGGCAATAATATATCTCGTATTCAGGACTTCAGGCCTGCGCTGGAACAAGGCGCGGTGCGCAGGCAATGGTAATTCCATTGGCAAGCGCCGCAACGCCGTGCCAGTGCAGGCCTGAAGTCCCTAACAGATTGATCTTAAAAGACAGGCCATTGCGTGCCGGCCCGCTGACTGCGTTGGCGAAATTTGCTGTAGAATGACCACAGCGGCATTCCGCCGCCTTGCATCGAACCGGCACGCAATGGCTGAATACGATAGATATTGTTGCCGGGTTAATATGACCGCAATCACAAAATCTGTCACGGGATTATCCCGGGAAGACAAGGTACAATGTCACCATGCCGCCGCTTGCGGGGTGGCTATTTCTATTATTTGAAACCAGCAAGAGGCGTCATGAACATTTTTCGAGCTATTCTGTTTATTACCCTGTCCCTTTTTTTTATCAGCCAGGCAAGCGCCGCCAGCGGTGATGAAGAGGCCATCAAGAAGTCACTCTCACGGATCATTCCCAACGAGGCGCCGGATTCCATTGCCGAGACTCCCGTGCCCGGCCTCTACGAAGTGGTCTACGGCAGCGAAATCCTGTATGTCACCCGCGACGGCCGCTACCTGATTCAGGGCGACCTGGTGGACCTGAAGGAAAAAATCAACCTGACTGAAGAGAAGAAGTCACGGGGGCGGGTGGAACTGATCAAGACCATCGATACCTCGACGGCCGTTATTTTCGGGCCAGAGAATCCACGTTATGTCGTGTATGTCTTTACCGATGTCGATTGCACCTATTGCCGCAAAATGCACAAGGAAATGGCGACCTACAACAGGCTGGGAATGGAAATCCGCTATCTCGCCTACCCGCGCAGTGGAATCAATACGGAGTCCTATTACAAGATGGTGTCCGTATGGTGCTCAGACGATCGTCAGGCTGCAATGACCAGGGCAAAGACAGGCGCCCGCATGGAGCGTAAGGAATGTGACAATCCCATAGAGGATCATATGGCCAAGGCTGCCTTTGTCGGGCTCTCAGGCACGCCAACCCTGTTGCTTCCGGATGGCACGGTGATTCCAGGCTATGTCCCACCTGAGCAATTGAGGCGGATTCTGGATGAGCGAATTGCAGGTATAAGCTTCAGCGTTCCCATGGCGCCGCTGACGGAAACGCCAGCGCACTGAGGTGATTTCCGTATCGCTCGTCAGCCCTAACGGTTTAGCAAAGACAAGGTTTCATCTGATACCTCACTGTCGAGATGATGCGCCAGAAGTTTGCGGCATTGCTCCAGCGTCGCCTCAGCCATATCCCGGTTATCCTGGTGGATATAGGTTGAAATCAGTTTTCGGTACAGCGGCTCCGATAGGGGTTCCAGTACGAGCGCATTTTGACAGAACGCTATCGCTCGATCACTTTTTTTGTCCATATGGTCAATGCATTTGAACAGCGTGGCCAGATATATGTTCCGATAGCGCTCCCGGTACGCGATCACCTCGATCGAGTCATCGTCAGGCATGTATTCACCCTTGTATACTTCCTGTAGCCTGGCCGCTATTCTCAATGCGTTTTCTGAGGTGATGACATGTTTCCCCAGTTCCTCGAATTCGTTGGTGTCAATCCAGAAATATTTCAAATGGAGCTTGATGCAGTCTCCCTGCCGCAGGATGGTTTGTTCGTGGCCAAGGAGCCTCCTCAGACGGTGAAGTTGCGTATCGAGTAATTGCGACGCCTTCTCATGAGCATCATCTGCATATAGTGTCTCTTTTATCATGTCGCTTGTCAGGTTTCTGTCTTGTGCTTTTACCAGTGTTTTCAGCAAGGTGAGGGATTTTCCCGCGCCCTTCCTTTGATGAATCGCTCCATCTTTTGTTTTCAGCGCAAATCCGCCAAAGGTTTGAATGTAGAATGGCCATGGCCATTGCTGGCATTGAGAAGCCGGTTGCGGGAGAGTCGTATAGTGCGTCTCGATGAAATGATTGATATAGCTTGTTTCCATCCCCAGAGACAATGCCCGTTGACAGGCCCATGCCATCAATTCAGGGTTCCAGGAGGTATAGGTGATGAGCGCATTCCGGCTGGCTATGGAAAAACTCTTCCTTAAATAAAGGTCGCACCGGCCTGGTTCACCATTGTCGAAAAATATCCTTGCATAGACCATGTGGAATCTGGAGGATTGTCCTGGAAACGCCAGTTTTTCCACCAGACTTAGCAGGTCGTCGTGAAGAGCCAGCGCCGTGTCTGTTTTTTTCTGTACACACAAGTAATAGGCATATAACAATTTGGTATGCAGAACGAATGGGGGGAAGTGAGTGTTTTCCAGGATTCCAAAATAATGGCTGGCTGTTTTATCCAGGTTGTCTGGTTCACCCATATAGGTTCCCGCCTTGATCATGCAGACAAAATATAGCGACTGATAAATCAGGTCCTTTTCCGTGACATTTTCCTTTATGATGTTGATATATTTCCTGGCCAGGTCGAATTTTTTCAATCCCAGCGCCGCGATCACAATTTTTGTATAGATGTGGCAATCGAAAACAGATGCGCCGCTTTCTCTCACCACCTCTAGCGCACGTTGTTCCAGATGCAGCAGCTTATCGAAATCGTTGAATGACCATGCGCCCAAGGAACAGCAGGTCAAGGCGCCAAGGTGCAATACCGGGTCGTCCCGCATGTCGTCCAGGTGGTTCTCAAAGTTTTCGAATATGGCTTTGTCTTTTTCTTTTATGCCTGATAAAACCACAACGTGAACATAATTCGACATCATGTGCACACGCACCAGGGGGTCGGTTTCCTTATCAATGGATTCTGCCAAGTATGCACGCAAAGATTCTCTTTTCTCCGGGGCCAGGCCGGAACAATAGTATGATCTTAGTAATGCGGCCTTGACCAACCCTTTATGTAGCGCTTGCGGTGGTTCAGGGTGGGTTTTACTGAACTCATGATACCGGTCCACCCAGGAAATCAGGCGATTTCCACCCAACAGCGTGGTGCATATAACCGACACGGCGGAATACCATGTCATGTAGATGCCTTTGGTGTCGGCTTTCTTCATGAAAGCCATATAGGCGATGTCATAATGATCAAGCGCGGATTCCACATCATGATATGCGGATATCTTTCCCTTCCAGTAATTGACCCATGCTTCGTCCTTGGTAAACGCTTCAGGAAGGGCGTTGATATAGCGCTGCAATGACACAATGCGGCCGCTATCATGCAGGGCGGCGGCGTGATCCAGGATGATGGTCGCCAACTTTCGCCATTCGCCCAACTCAAGCAGCATATCGGCGGCAGCCTCATACTGGTTTTCCTCAAGCAGGGTTAATGCTGTTGACAGGCGAAGATCGTGCAGTTGCTTCCCGGACAGGGTGTCACTGGCGCGTTTCTTGAGGAATTCCCTGACCAAAGGGTGGAGCGTATAGCCTTTACTGCCTTGCTGCAGGATAAACAGGTTCTTCCGGGCAAGCTCAGCGAGCAGCTTATTGGCATGAGAGATTTGGCTGATCGCTTTTGCAGATGCCGCCGTAATATGGGGCATGTAGCATATTTTCATCAATAGTTTGCTTGTTTCCGCATCCAGGGATGACAAAAACTGTTCGGCAATATAGGAGTCCAGTATATCAATCCCGAGGCCTGAGGTGTTGGCGTGGTTGAGAGCATTTGGCTCATCAGGCAACAGTACTAGCCCGGCTATCCACCCATCCAGTTTACGATGTAATGTCAGCAGTGTTTCGCTGGAGTGCCTGGCATTAAACAACTGGCTTGCTGCGAGCCATTCATCCTGGGAGAAGCGCATCATCTTCGTATCTATAACAGCCAAATGGCGCTTTGCGGCAAACGGTGTCAATGACGATGGAGGGAGGTGCCGGCTGACGATGACCAGCGATATTCCCGGCGCCAGTGACTCGGCCATATTTGGCAGCAGGGAGGAAATAGGGCCTGTTTCAGGTAGCAGTTGGAAGTTATCCATTACAATCACCCCGTCACATTTTAACCGGGATGATATGTCTTTAAAAAAATGGCGGGTGAATGCGGGTATGCCTTTCTGATATTCAGGGGTGAGTATTGGGACAGATTTTTTTCTACGAGGCGCTGCCAGCTTTCCAGCCTGACCCAGATAGTGAAAAAATGTCGCCAGGTCCCGGTCATCCTCGTCAACCTGGTACCAGCAATGCGCCACCTGATTTTTCCTTATATAGCTGGAAATCAGTGTCGTCTTGCCCGAGCCGCCGGGAGCGGCAATCCATATGATTTTTGCTTGCTGACGGGCTTCATCCAATACACTGAAAAGCCGCGTCCGATGTATTATCTTCGCCGTGTTTGGGCAGATGATTTTAGGCGGAAAAATGTCGCGTCTCACTCTCCTCACCAATCGTTTGGTCTTGGAACAAAGATTATTAACCCGGCAACAATATATATCGTATTCAGCCATTGCGTGCCGGTTCGCTGCAAGGCGGCGAAAGGCCGCTGTAGTCATTCTACAGCAAGTTTCGCCAACGCAGTCAGCGG
>JALSGV010000185.1 GCA_026982565.1 Gammaproteobacteria bacterium | reverse complement strand
TAACGCCCATCACCTTTTGCAATGATCATCTCCTGCAGGAGTCTGGGCAAGCGCAGGTACAGGACGGTGTATCCCTCTCGGCAGGCCTTGTGTGCCAGCGCACAGGCCAGCCAGGTCTTGCCAACCCCGGTGGGCCCCGTGATGAGGATATTGAGGTGCTCTTTGACCCACTGGCAGGCGGCCAGGGACTGGATCAGGGATTTATCCAGGCCTCGGGGATGGCGATAGTCGATGTCTTCGATGGCAGCACTGTGCTTGAGTTTGGCCCGGCGCAGACGACTGGTCAGGCGGCGGTTTTCCCGCTCCGTGACCTCCCGGTCAATCAGCAGTCCGAGACGCTCTTCGAAGGCCAGTTCCTCGATGTCCGGCATCTGCATCTGCTCGGCCAGGGCGCTGGCCATACCGGTAAATTTCAGTGACTGGAGCTTGTCCAGGGTGGGATGTGTCAGCATGTCATACTCCTTGTGTGTCAGTGGTAATAGGACGGGCCACGGATGTTGTCGTGGACCTCGGGTAAAGCCCGTTCCTGCTGCTCGGCCAGGGGCTTGTCATCCAGTCGGTGCTTGAGGATAGACTCGATACTCTTGTAACTGTGGCTGCCCAGGATCAGTGCCTGTCGGCAAGCCGCCTCCAGGCGGGCATCGCCGTAGGCTTTGCCGAGGCGCAAAATCCCCAAGCAGGAGCGATACGCCTGCTGTGGGTGCTTGCGGGACGTCAGTACGGTCAGAATGAGTTTTTCTGTGGCCGGCCCGGTCTTGGCGGCCCAGTTGGACAGCCGCTCGGGAGACCAGTCGCCGGCCTGACGGTGTGCTTCGGGCATGTGGGCCGAGACCATCGTATGACGCCCTTTCTGGTGAGAGCGCCGGTGACTGGCAACACGGTTACCTCGATGAAAGCACTCGATGGTGTTGTGGGTGATGCGCACATCCAGTTGTTTCTTGATGAGTACATGGGGTACGGAGTAATAGTGCCCGTCCACCGCGACGTGGTAGTCGATGTGGACGCGGGCTTTTTTCCATTCAGCATACACGTAAGGCTCGGCAGGCAAGGGTTGCAGGGCCGGTTTATCCAGGGCCTCGAAGTGCACCCGGCGATAGCCGGGCAGTTTCTTGAAGGGCCGGGTGTTGAGTTTTTCCAGCAATGCACGGATGGCTGTATTGAGGTAAGCGTCCATTCCGCACCGCCATTGCCCCACACGTGATTAACGGAGGCGTTTTTTCTTCTTGCCGGCCGGCTGTTGTGGTTCGGTAGACCCGGCATCCTTCACTGCCGACAGCAGGTGCGGAGTG
>JALSGV010000184.1 GCA_026982565.1 Gammaproteobacteria bacterium | reverse complement strand
TGCCCCAGGATTTCTCGCTGCGCCCGAAATGACAGGGGTAATGTCATCCCCACTGCCTCTCCTTGCCCGTGTCGCCACACTTCCCTGTCATTTCTCACTGCGCCCGGCATGACAGAAACGTTGTCATTTCGACCGAAGGGAGAAATCCTGCCCCACTGCCCCAAGATTCCTCGCTTCGCTCGGAATGACAGGGGTAATGTCATCCCCGCCGCACCTCCTTGCCCGTGTCGCCACACTTACCTGTCATTTCTCACTGCGCCCGAAATGACAGGTGTCGCTTGGATAACAGGCAACACCTGTAACGACAAACCCAGACTGAACCCCATAAACTTCGACTATTGAGGCTTGCATTATTGGCGGCCGGCCATTCCATCCACTCCCGGCCGTCCAGCCTCCGACTCGCGGCTTTCTTTCAGTCCCGTAACCAGGCGGGTATCCCCAATTTTCCACGCCCGGCGAGCGTCGTTCTGAATAACCAGGCATGATCGAATTGGCTGCCATTCTTCTCGGATTACTGCCGGTTCATCCCCGCGGGTGCGGGGGAGACTTACGTGGACAATGGGAAAAAGAGAGCTTTTCGGGTCGATCCCCGCGGGTGCGGTGAAGATCCGCTTATCAGCTACGCATCTGGCTCTCATCTTTTCGTGTCTACGGAGCTGCTCGTAGCGGTTTACGGATGCAAGGGCTACCCTCCCGATCCGCAGCGATGTTGAAAACCAGAGACGTTCGCGGCCGGGGGCCGCTCCAGCGGAAAAAGACGGGCGAGGTGAGTGGCGCGCCCGAGAGGGTGAGTCGAGACCGTTCGTCCAGTGGACGAACGCAGCTCGGCGAACACCCCGGAGGGGCCGGAAATCCGAAGTGTGGGCGGGACACGAACGCAGTGAGTGGCCCCGAGAGGATTCGAACAACAAACTTAACTAGCTTATTATACTGTAAATTTTTACCCATTAAAATGGGGTTACCCCCATTGTTGCCCCATGATTTATTTCGCCAAGTTGGTAGTAGCATTTCAGGGCATTCTCATACCGCTATACCAATAGGTCGCAAAATGCTGGCTTTGCCCCAGGACCTTGAGATTCAGCTCGCGCAGAACCTGTGCCTGTCTCTTGCCATCGACATCAAAACGAAAGGAGGCTTTCTCGCCATGCTTCACTCGCCAATAGCCTAGCCCCTGGTCGAGGCGCAGGATCCATTCGGCACCATCAGCCCAACTCACCGTAAGTAGACGCGCATGTGGTACTTGCGACTTATCACGCTCTTCCAGCTTACAGGGACCGATATCTCCGAAAAGTTCGTAAAACACTTTGCGCCTTGCGTTACCATCCTGCCAATTATGGAAGATCTGATATGGAGTTCGGGGTTCATTGATAGATTGCTTCTCTGTCACGACCTCGATTTGCGTGGTATGGTCTACACACCCCATTTTGCCGGCAATTTCACCCAAAAAGGACCGGAGAAGAACAAGGGTCAGAGGTGATAGCAGGTATCTATCGCTATAGACAATGCTCGAGATGAGGTTGCCTCGTAGGGCATATTCCCTGACCGTATCGTCACTGTCGGAAATGAACCTGCATGCCCGCTCTCCAAATGAGCAAGCCTCCCCATTTAACTCATTCCTAATGACCAGCTCGATAAGCCCCGGATACGATCTTCTCAATTGTGATGGCGGCACCTGGCTTACGTCGTCCGGATATTGCGCACCTTGCCTATCCGCTTCCCCCAAAACATATCGAGCACCCTGACTTCCACCCCCCCACGCCGGTGATGGAATGGCAGCATCCTCCACAGTGGACGCCCAGCGCAATATCGAATCTTTCCCAACAACCTCTAACACCATCGGCATGCCGTTCTGGGCAACAGCTGGCTTCTTGACGCGCCATAACTGTCCTCCCGATACCTCAACAATGGCAGCCATTTCATCAGCCTGTGAATTCTCAAGGTCTTCCAAAACGTCTCCCTGGACAATGAAGGTGGTACGCATATTCATCCTGCTGAATCTGGCCATGTCGAAATGACGGTACCACAATAAAGGCTCCCAGGATTCCGCCTTTCCACCCAGGTAAAATCTGATCTCCTCAGCACTGTGGCGCTGGAGTTCACGCTGTAGCGCAAGCGCCAAAGGTTCCAGCTCGAGGCGCGTCTCCTTCCCGAATGCCAACAGCGAATCTGGGAGACGCAGTGCGGTAAGGAAATCCTCATCCAAGAATTTGAGCGCGGCCTTGCGATCCAGTAAATCCACATGGTATTGAGTATCATGCATCAGTAGACAAGACTGACAAGCCTTATCACATTGGCATGCGAGCAGGCGCGTGACATCAGTCAGCAGGACATCCAGGGCCGTGCCCATCAATGCCACGTAACCCGCGCCTCCCGTGGCATTATCGTAAAGATAGATAGAATACACACGCTCATCACCCGACGGACCTGGCTCCTTGGCGGTATGGATACCGATCTCGTCTTCTTCAACGCCGATCGACCTACACAACGCACGACGCAAGGCCACGGCTATGGAATAGGCCTGCACCCGGCTGGCGTATTTTGAAGATGATGGATGCTTGAGCTGGAGTTCAAAGACATCGGTATAAAGGGACGCTCCAAGGAGAATGCCATCCTTGACGGCACCTTCCTCATAGCCCGGGCAGTATTTTTCATTATCATCATTACGTCCACCCCGCAGTCGCTTGTGGCGTTTGAGTGTATCAGGAGTCATGCCGTCCTCGGTGGTGGAGTCCGCGCGTCCGCAGCGCAAACACAGCGAATAGCCCTTGCCATGAACACCTTCACTGCGGTGGAACAGATGGCCATTCATACTGTGGCGGTAGCGCCCCAGCGCAGGATCAGGCAGGGACATCCAATCCGCGCCCTGCGCTGATATGAATGGGTCGCAAACCGGCACATATTTTTGGATGTTGATGTTGTTATGTGGTCTGCTTCTTATGTCCACAGCAAAGCCGGCAGGCTGGAGATATTCATAAACCTTCAGCTCACTGGCACCGCACAGCGGACAACGATCGGGCATATACAAGCGCGTGCCAGACCCATTGCATTCTACGCAGCGCCATATCCACGAGATCGCCTGGATCTCCTGTCCTGCCTCCAGATGCGCAGGCAGGTGCCAGTTGAGAGTGACACCACCACAATGGAATACACGGCCATCCAGGGTGATATCCATGCCGGGGGCGTAGTCTCTCAGTGCCTGATGGATGGGCCTCGAAGGGAATCCATGACTCATGGCCGCATTCCCCTCGCGCTCCTCGCCATTGCGCGACTTGGACCCCAGATCATCGAGGGTCGTAGTGACAAGATTGACCACGCCGTTAGGAAAACCATATCCGGGCAGAAAGCCGCGGGTGGCCAGTTCCGACAATAAGTATTCCCTGGAAAGCCTATCCCGCTGGATACTGACGGCCTTTTCAGGTTTGCTGTTGCCCCTTGTGGTCTTCAGCTCCTCGAGGTTGCGCTCCAGAGCATCGTACTCGGCCCTCCATGCAGCACGCACCCTCTCCATATCCAGGGCTGCCTCCTCGAAAATCTGCTCCAGCGGCACCCCATCGAGCACGCTGCCTCTCACCAACAGGACAAGCAGATTCTCGTTGTCATCATCTATTGCTTGCGATCTGCACCATGCTATGAATCTGCTGGCTGGAGATGAAATCCGGCCATCATCAGAACCCAGAAAGAACCAGCCACATTGCAGCCTATAGACATCCTCATCAATACACTGCGCAAAGAACCGGGACAGCATGAGCGAATTGACATGGCGCTGCACGATTCTCCGGCTTTGCATGGATACCTGCGGAACGCGTAATGTGGTCGTAAAGGCCCAGAGAGGATTTCCAAAAACAGCCTCACCCTGGGGATTGCTCTTGCACAACGTAAAGCTGAGGGCGCGCTGCTCACCACGCCTGCCCGCACGGCCCGCCCGCTGCAGAAAGTTGGCGGGATGGGGCGGGACATTGTTCATCGCAACGGCAGTAAGTCCGCCGATGTCGACACCCATTTCCATGGTGGTGGAGCAGCTCAGGAAATTGATCCTACCTTCCTTGAACATCTCTTCACGCTGTGTCAACAATCGGCTGTCGATCTGCGCAGAGTGCTCCACAGCCCGGAAATAATCGGCAAATGCCGCGATACGGTCATTGAGGTCACCCCAGCAACCCAGATGCCGTAAATGAATAACCCGCTCATCGGACTCCAGCCATGCCAAACCCGCATCGCGGTCCCCACCCCAGAACGGCTCAGGCAGACGCGGCATCTCGACCTCTATGCAACGGGCTAGCCGCCCGTCCGCTGTCGGCGTCAAATAAGGGGTTATCCCTCGAAAGGTCACAGGCAGTAGGCGTCGGGTAACCGGGCAGAGCCACGCCTTGTGCACCGCAGCGATCGATACTTGCCGCGGCATGTCCAATACATAGTTGCCCCTGTTATCCACAGTAAGAACATTTTTGAGCGCATCCCATATCGCCAGGAGGATCTCCTCAATCTCCGCGCGGCTCTGGGACGCCTCTGGGTCCAAATGAAAGGCATGGGCAATAAGGCGCACGAGCCCCGACCTGTGACCGCCCTGGCGGTAAATACTAGGCCAAGCCTGCTGTGTCCTATCAGTCTTTTCCTTGCCAGGTGGCAGAATCACGCGCGTCACAATGATGTTTCCGGTCCAGCGGAGGATATCCTGGGGTATACTCACGGCACGCCAGCCGCGCACGTGGATATCGAGCACGACGCGCAGCAGATCATGCCATTCTGACTCGCCGACGCTGTAGCGCATAAGTACTGGCGGCACACCCTTGAGGCGTTCTATTGCTGGATACGCCAGCCGGATCAGCCCCAGCCCTTCGACTGAGAACTGGCGCCTTGGCCTAAGCATGAACTCCCGCCATAGGCACAACATTGCCAATTGGCGATCGTCTAAGCGAGAGGTAATCAATTCCCTCAGGCTAGGCAACAAGTGATTTATGAACCCTATATTCCCGAGGAGGTAATTCAGGGCATCATCCCAACTCATCACGCCTGGGCTTTGCGCCAACAAGGCATCTAATTCCTTCTTCTTTCCCTCATAGACTTCCCGAAGTACTGGGGATTGCGAAGCATAGCGCTCCAGTTCCTCCACTTTATTCTGAAGCGCTGCTATTGCAGCGTGATCCTGTTCACCACCCAATTGGGCAAGGCGATGATAGAGCAAGCTACGCACATAATTGCGTTCTGACTCCTGCTGGAGTCTTGCAGCAATCCGCGCCGTTCCCTGTCTACTATCGGTAAAAGCCAGTAATCGCCTCCCTTCGAGTGGTACTGGCGGCTGGCTGACCCTAGTGGCCATAGGTGGCAGATGTCTCAACAGTTCAGGGATGGCAGTCTGCAACAGGAATGGCGCGCCCAGGCGCATGCTGCGAAAGAAGGTGTCATCACTGGATTTCCCTTCCCGTGCTCCGCAACAGGGACAGGTCAGGCGGCCGTCTTCATCCGGAATCTGCAAACCCACGTCAATGACGCTCCCCTCGCCATTGAGCAGGCCTTCTCGCGACAGGCGTTCCTGACACTGGGCCCCAGTTGCAGGCACCAGCAGCCTTTTCAACCCCTGCGAGGATACCCCTTGACCTTCCAGAGTTTCATCATCCGACATCTCCGCTACATCAAGATCAAGCAGAAATTCATCCTCTTCCTGAGTTTCGCGACGGGGGCTAAGCAATACGGAGGCATCAACATGCACCTCCTCAGCCTCGAGGACTTCCTGACCACACAGATTGCATTGAAGTACTTCAAAGACAGGAAAACCACAATGAGGGCATTTTTCCCTGCGCCCACTGAATACAGCCCCGAAATGCCATGCCTTGTCTTCGAGTGCGGTACCTTTCCTGCCGCTACATTCTCCGTTAGCACAGCTCCACAAACCGGGCTGCACCCGCTGAAACAGATGGGCCCGCAAGGGTAGAAAAGGTTCTCCCGATTCACCGCACG
This sequence comes from Gammaproteobacteria bacterium, assembly GCA_026982565.1. Lineage (GTDB taxonomy): Bacteria > Pseudomonadota > Gammaproteobacteria > SZUA-140 > SZUA-140 > SZUA-140. The sequence goes on along the minus strand of JALSGV010000184.1, from coordinate 29,852 downwards.
CGTCACTGCAGAGTTCCAGTAACTCGAGCGCACGGTTATGCTGTGCGTCACCCCCATCGCCACCGAGATAAGCAGCCACGTCCGAAAGCCGTATAGATCCCTGGGCCAGGCGCGCACATATCCTTCTCGCCACAGGATTCATGGCCAGCACCTTAAACCTGGATCTGGGATCCATTTCTTGGAGTTGTTTAGATGGCGGGAGAGGTTCATGATGTTCCGCCAGTGGTTCAGGCAGGGGTGGCACCTCCCGCTCGCCCAGGATCACAGACACGCGGCTGGTATCCACCCCAGCGATGTCGGCGAGAAATGCCTGTAACTCGCTTCGACCGCGCTCCCCTCCGATCGTGGCTGAGGTGGCAACAAAGTGCACCTCACCGGGTGTACAACCAAAGGCCAGCAATACCCGTCTCAGCAGCAAAGCCAGCTCGGCGGCCTGTGAACCCAGATAACTGTGGGCCTCGTCGATCACGATCCATTTCAGCTTCCCCTGTGATTGATCGATGATCGGACGATCCACTCGTCTCACTAACATATATTCCAGCATTGTGGCATTGGTCACCAGGATGGGCGGTGGATCAGCCCGCAATACATCCCGCCCCTTGACCTCGCTACGGAACTCCTGCTGCCTCTGAGGGGGAGCATGTTCCTGCGTATCCCGGTTGTAGAGACACCAGCGCAAGGTACCACCGAAAGGTTCGGTCCAAGCTGCCAGGCGATCCTTCTGGCTCTTGATGAGGGCATTGAGAGGATATAAAAACAAGGCCTGCACACCCGTGAGCCTTCGTTTCCCTCCATCGGAAGCCCTCGCCAGATCATCGAGGATGGGAATAAGAAAGCACTCTGTCTTGCCTGAGCCCGTTCCGCTGCTTACCAATACCGAACGTGGCGGCTTACCTTCGATCAGGGCCCGCCAAGCCTCAAGCTGGTGTCTGTAGGGCCTGCGGTTCAGGGGAAAAGCATATTCCTCCTCGAGTGCGCGCGGTGGCGAGGCAAGCGCCTGGACCAGCGATGGATGCAGCAGGTCCCCGGAGAGGCCTGCCATATCCACATCGGCTTCCTTCCATCCGAAAGTAGCTTCGAACACGGGGTCAGCGAGAAGACTCCCCGGCTTACCAGGAAAGCGCTGGTAAATATCCTGCAGGTACTCCCTCAAAGCCTCGTTGCGGACTCCCTGAAGCCCCAGGATAGCCCGTGTGGCACTGCGCTGCAGATGTTGAATGATTTCTCCATAACGCATGCTCATTTTTTGTCCCCTGGCAATACGCTGGCAAGACCTTGACAGATCATCAGGGCAAAACTGTGATCAAACCATTCCTGGTCGAAGGCCCGCAAGCGCCGTAACTCCAGGACCTGTGAGCGCGGACATTCCTCTTCCTGAAGAAAGTACATGGCGGCCACGAAGGGGGCGCAGAACACGTCGCGCCGGTAACCATAGTCGCTAAACCTTAAACCCTCCGGCAGGCATTGCGACCGCTCCCTCACTCTCATGCCTTCAGGCCACTTTATCCCTGGTTCAATTCGCTCCATGAGTTCCCGCCTCATTTCCTCCACGAGCAGGGGCACCTGGCACAGCAAGCCTTGGGGATTGCTACGCACGATTTTCCACTCGGGAGTCCTGGGCTCCATACCTGGAAAGACGGACTCTTGGATCCAGTCACACAGCACCTGTAACCAATGGGCCTGCGCCCCAAGCCGCTCAATCGTATCTAAAAATACTTTCTCAACGATCTGTTTTCTATCTTCCAGGTCGGCAAGGGAATCAACGAGAGAATAGAAATATCTCTGCGCAACCAGCTGCCACTTGGCGGCAGGTATTAGCCACCAGGCAAAGGGCATCTCGCGTTCTAGCTTCCAGGCCTGCTCGAGGTCGTCTTGATCTATGGATCGCATGAGAAGGTGTACCAGTGATTCGGGATGCCTGACCATGGCATTCATGATCTCGAGGGTATGGGCGGGATGCTCCTTCGTCAGCCGCAGATAGCTCTTTATGCCATCCCAATCAGGGTGGTGCATATCTTCGCAGAGGCACCTGATAAGATCATCCATAAGCTGCACGCGGGATTCCACATCCGGCTCACACACGGCATTCGCAAGCCCCACTTCCCCACTATGGACTTCAGGTCTGGCTTCGTCTTCTCGGTTGATGGTCCACAACAGGGGCTTGAACCGCGTCCAGCCCGCGTCTCGCCCTATGATCCACCAGGGGCCGGGCTCCAGATCATCCGGAATAGCCCAGGCCGTACCGGCAAATTCTTCCAAAGCACTCAGCTTTCTTGGCTCTTCATCGGGCCGCCAGAGTGGCAGCATCTCCACCGTGACCCTGTCCTGCCAACCCTCACCCAGTTTACGGAGCGCCTCTCCGGCAAGACATACGCAATTATTCTCGCGATCAGGCTCCAGCATCATGTCATAGCGTGCCACCTGGATTCGGTGCAGATCGCGGCCGGCCTCGTCGTAGAGTACAAGCCTGGCCCTGACATCCGTATCTGCAGCCATGGCCATGAGTTCACCTACTGGTTCCTGGATCGGATGCAGGATAGCCTCATGCACGCCATCCCCCCTCTTTTTCAGGGAGTGCCTGAGCCACAGAAGCTTGCGCAAATCAGGATCGAGACCACCCGTCGCTGTAACATCTACCTCGATGTAGTAACGTCCAGGATCCGGCCCTCGCGCCTCGGCACGATAGACACCCAGCCTGTCTAGGGCAATCAGCGTATACCGCGGCAAGGGAAGCCCTCCATAGGTAAACGCGCCTCCAACCCGGGGTACAGGCAGGCACAGCGTCAACGGTGAACGGTCAGGCCACGCAAGAGTCACTTCCACCTGGACAAGATCATTCGGAACCTCGTCGCTCAGCACAAGGCGGGCACAATCTCCCTGGCGCTCTATGTTCAGGTATTCAGATGCTTGCGTAGCAAGCTCTGCACCCTGGAGACCGGCAATCTCCACGAATCCCGGCTGGCTACGCGTGCCTACCTTGATCCGCACCCGGCAATCCTTAGGGACCACTTCGACTCTGCGCCGGAACAGAATACTGCCATCCTCAGGATCCAGACTCCGGAGCCAAATCTGCCCCAGGCAAGCAGCAGTGTCCCTGCACCAGTTTCGCTGAGCATCTGCAACTGGCATCCACTCCATGGTGGCTTGAGGATCCAGGCGCCCCTGCCCCTGCTCATCTACATGCTCAACGCGAGGCATGCCCAGATAAACAGGGCCATTGAGAATGCCAGCAAGCTGCCTGCCACTTATCCGGTATCCCCCACCACGCTCTACTTGCGCATTGCATCGAATCCGGTACACGTCTCCCATGGCGCTGGTTACAGCCGCGCCACCCTGTATCCGGTACAGGCGGCGCCCTGTCCGTTCCATGATGCCAGCCAGCTCGACGCTTGCCGATCCGCCCGTCGTTTCGATCTCATCTCCATCGGCCACTGCCACAAGGACAGATCTCAGGTGTGTGCGCACCGAGCCCACGCCAAGCAACAGCCTCCCACGCCCATCCTCTTGATCGCGAAAGACCCACGGCAGATCGTCTAGGCCCTCGCTACCTGGCACGTGGATCTCAACGTCATGCTCGCCATCAGTGAGCAGTAGACAGCTGGGACGAGTGGCCAGCCGACCCTCAAAGGATAAGCCCCTCCGAACAAGGGACTCGCAACGGTATCCTTCCTCCCCCTCGTGGCGTCTGATATGTGTCAATGCAGCCACGTTATAGGACTGATCTTCTATAGAGAGCATCATACGCAAGCGCCGCGGCGGCTCGGCGGCCCCGAGCCACCGTATAACCTGGTCTTTCTCTATGAATTCAGGCAGAACAAGCCGGGCCTTCAGAATGGGAGTCTGTCCCACACCCAGCAATTGGCGCCGCCAGTGCAACTGTTGAGTAGCGCGGGCTCTGATTTTCTGCGCGTGGCGCACCAACTTGCCCAGCAGCAGCTCTATGGCCTCGTCACCCAATGGCAGGGGCAACACATCCCGCCAACCTGGCCTTGCCTGATCCAGCGTCTCGATGGGGTCATCCACGCCCTGGACAAGTGGTTGCAACTCGTTGATCGCCTGAACTAAGCGAGCACTGAGGTCGAAAATCACATCCTGTCTGAGACTATGAGGCAGGCGATGGTGATTTCTCCTGGCCAACAATTCCATCTCAGAAAGAGAGTTTATACGCCGACTTGCGGTAAGCAACTCACGGAAAAAATCCGTCAAGCGACTCTCTTGCCTGACAAGCAATTTTCTCGGAATTCCGCCTTCACAGCCTATGGTGAGCAAAAACTGCTTCCGCCCCTTCTTAGAGATCAGCACATCCCGCTTCCACCACGACAGGCCCCGCTCAATCCAATCAGTGATCTTGTTTTGCGCAGGCTTGCCCGTCCCCAGCGCGGAAAAAATCAAATCGTAGGCCCAAGGTCCGCCTTCATAGCGTCTTTGCCAGGTCTCTGCGGCAAGAAGACAGAACAACTCTGCAAACCGCTTGTAACTCCTGCCTGCATCCAAGCCTTGAAGCATGTCCCTCACCAGAGTCGCAAGTGTCTCGTATTCCCTTTCATCGCAACGATAGGCATAAAGCGGGCGCCCGTCAGGGAGCCTGTTGCCAACCTTCTTGATCAGAAATTGGTTCAACCATTCCACTTGGTCCATTATCCCTCCCGGCCTATGGCGCATACATACCGCCCTCCCTAGACCCGTGCCTGCGCAGCGATACGTGCGGCAGTGCGAATACTGTCCTCCAGGGCCTTGCGGCCCGTACCAGTACATGGCACCCATGGCCTGGGTGGATCATTGAGCGCCTCACGGAGCTTTCTCCCAAGCATGGTCCGCATCATGCTCATGAGGACCACTGCGTCCGATCTGGCGGCCTCCCGCTTGAGGCGGTCCATTTCTCGCCCCCAGTTGGAAGACCACCCCGTGTGCTCAAAGGCAATTTCGACACCGGGCCAATCTGCGTTTATCCGCCGCCGAATGGTGTCGTCATACTGGGCCTGGATTTCGTTGCCTCCGACGAACAGGACACGCACCTTTTCGCCATTGCACAGGCGTTCTTCTGCATCCTGCACCGTCTGGGTAGCAAGATCTTCGCTCTCTGGAACAAAAAGATCTTCATAGAGTTCTGAAGGCGCCTTGCGAATTGCGAACAGCTCCCGGATCTGCCGGGCCTCGTCCGGCCTCCGGTCACGGAGGGAGAAGAACAAATCACGCAAGGCAAGAAAAGCCTCGTTGTCCTTCCCGATCCTGGCAAAAACCCGATACCTTACCTTGAGTACATCGGCCTCATCCCATACGGGATCATAATTAGCCACGTTCTTCAGCCATTCTAGAAATTGATCAGCAAAAGTGCTGTCGGCATCCACCAACGCCTCCAGACTGTCCAGGCCTTCTTCCGCCACGCCCAGGTCCCCATCCCTTAGGACGGCGGGCACGAGCAGTGACCACAGCCGGAAGCGTTCATGGCGCGGGCGCATTTCATCCCTGGCCAATTCCAGGAAGGCCGCTCGTAGCACATCAGACTCTATGATCCAGTTGTGAGCTATGAGGAAATCGAGGGCATCGGCCTCCCTGGCATGCCATATGGACTCTGCAATCTCCAGAGCGATGCCTTGATCCACCAGTGCGGCATTCTCCAGAAAACGATCCAGATGCTCAGATGGAAAATGACCGGCAGTGGCGGTAATCGCGTCCCAGGCATGCTTGGCAGCGGGCGCCTGGGCCGGTTCCAAGGAAGCCATGCGTAGTACTGCGATCATGAACCGGCAGCGGCCAAGGATTCCCAGTCGCTCGTAGGCCGCCGCCTGGCTCGCTCCTATCATGCCTGCGAGAGCGGATTCCGCATGACCAATGGCCTTCCTCCGCGCAGACTCTTGGCCACCATCCATGAAATCGAGATATCTCAAGACGGCCAGCACGTAGTGCGCATGATGGGCATTGCTGCCAAACTGCTCAACAGCTTCATTGAAGCGTGCCTCCCCCTTGCGCAGGGCTTGACGCATCAACGTGCGACGCTCCTCGTCGCCTTCAAGCACCACTTCCTGCAGGCTGGAGAAACCTGCAGCCACCAGGCCCATGTCCGCCAGCAAATCCGCGCTGCAGGTTGTGTCACTCTTGATGAGTTGATCAAACAAGGTGCTTGCGCGGGAGAAGTCACCGGCCGCCTGATAGCATTGGCCCAGCTTGCGCTGCACCCGGCTGAGGAAATCATCGTGTTCCTCTGGCTCCACGAAGGCAATCTCTGACAGCTTCTCGTGTAACAATGCCAGTAAGGCCTTGGCGGATGCGATGTCGCCGGCGCGAAGCCGCTCGCTGGCGTGATCCAGCGCGAACCAGCGCATATCCGGACCAGCCTCCGTCACTTGTCCCCTGAGCAATACAATGGCCGGTGAAAGCATGTCGAGCTCCAGCAGGAACCCAAATAGAGTCTTGGCCATGGACCTGCCGGCCCCCCCTGGCACCTGGGCTGCCCGCATGAAATCCGACTGACGGCCAGCGATCCATTCTGCGATCTTTTCCTTGTCCCGTCGGCGGGCATAGCCAGCCAAAAGGCCGGCAAGGTACCACTGCCTGCGGGCATCGTTCATCTCCGGCCTATCGAAGCTTGGCTCCTGTTCTGGCAACAGGGCATCCATGAATCCCAGATGAAAATAGGTACGGTTCCTTCGGGTATCCAAGGCATGCACGGTTTCCACCAGGTCCTGGAGCTGTTCCGGGCTCAGGCCTCGCTCCTCCCCTGCGGCCGTGGCAATGATTTGGTCTATCAGCACCCTGTCGAGCTGTGTAAACTCGTCTGCGAGCTCCTGAACAGAGGGCTGTTTCTCCTCCTGCTCTGCTGGCTCCTGGGATTGAGCGGATCGTGCCTGGCGGCTTAGGAGACTGGACAAGACTGGCATGACAAATGACCAGGCTTCGGGAAGATGCAGGCAGAGCACCATGAGATAGCGAATCACCTCGTCTTCACCGTATTCGCCGATCAGCGTGGTGACGACAGGAGCAATGTCCCGAGGCGCCTCGAACGCTTCCCTCACAACGCCTTCTTCATCGTGGGGAATACCACACAAGTCTAGAAAACGACACATGAGTCCGACCTTGTGCTGCATGTAAAAACACTGGAAGAACAAGGCCCAATCCCGATGGTCGAAAAAGGCTGGCAGGTTTTTCTGGATCTGCCGGGCCAGCTTGGCATCCTGCATCCTGAGGATCGTCTCCGGCCTGAAATGCATGTGTCTGGCAAAGGCCCTCAGAAAACCCGGCGCGTATCCTTTGACCAGCTCCTCAGGTCCGGCTCTCAGCCAACGCACGAAGGCCTCGGCAGCCATCTGACGCTCCGCCGCATCCATGCGTGACCAGACGTCAAGCCAGTTGAATTCGTGCATTCCTTCAGACGTTTCCCTGTTCATTCGCTTCCCCCATTGGCCTGGCTGCCGAAACCGGCAACATCGTTCTTCCATTTCACCACCCTCTCCACGCAACCTGCCAGATCATCGCGCACCTCATAGACCCAGAAACGCATCACGTCCCATCCCAGCTCGTACATGCGCTGATTGCGCAACATGTCGCGGTAGCACAGTTCCCCGCTCCAATTGCGATGGTAACGCTCGCCATCCACTTCGATATCGAGGCGGCGATTGCCGTCGATCAAGGCAAGATCGAGCGCATATTTCTCAACCTGGTATTGCGGCAGAGTCCGTATGCCTGCTGCATACAGGGCCCGATAGAGGATCTTTTCCCATTCCGATACCTGTTCAGGATTGGCCACGGCAGGGTATTCAGGGCCCAGATCGTGGAGCTGAGTCTCGTGGTAGCGTTCTTCGCGGTTCTCGAGTTCGAGCTCGTAGCGAACGAATTGCTCCAGATAGTCAACACCCGAGTTCCCGCAAGCAGCACGATCCCCGACCACCACGAGCTGGGCACGCGCACGGGTAATGGCCACGTTGAACAGGTTGCCCTGGGACCGCAGAAAGCCGAGCGCAGTATTCGGTGTGTCGGTAGAAACCACCGGCGAGAAGATCATGACATCCCGTTCGTCGCCCTGAAACTTGTGCACAGTATCGGCAATGAAGCCCTGGTCGAGCAGGCGCTGGGAGAGTTCGGGAAGTTTGTTGACCTCCTCGCGGATGCGATTGGCCTGGAGACGAAATGGCGACACGACGCCGACGCTGCCTCGGTATCCCTTTTGCAGCACCAAATCGGCCAATACCTTCACCACCATTTCCACCTCGGCCTCATTGACAGCGCCACCGCTTGCAGGGCGCACGACACGACCCTGAACATCCACCCAGCGGATGCCAGGGGCATCAGGAGCAGGACGGCGCAGCTGGTCGTAGCGGGTGGCGACACGCAGCCGTCCCTCATAGAAATAGCGGTTGGAAAACTCGATGATATCCGCCTGGGAGCGATGATGATCTCGCAGGGCAATAATCTGACTACTCCCTGCATGGCCGGCGGCGAGATCAAACAGCGAGTTGTGAGCATAGCCCCAATGGGGGTAGCTGCCCAGCAGATCGAAGCGCTCCAAAAGTTTCTGGTCCTGACCACGCGGCAAGGCGCTGATATGTGAGAGCTGCCTGGGATCACCGATGACCACGGCACGCTTCGCGCGATACAGCAGGGGCAGCGCCGAGGCGATGTCGCACTGGCTGGCCTCGTCGAACACCACCAGGTCGAAGTAGCCGGGCTCGAAGGGCACCTTGCCGCGGGCGGAAAGTGAGGTCACCGCCCAGCAGGGCAGCAGATGGCTCACTTGCGGGAACAGCTTGTAATATTCTCGATAGACGGCACGATCCATGTTCTCGCTGGCACCCTGATCCAAAACCATCTTCAGCAGGGCCGCATAGCGGTTGATCAATTCGCGATCCCCTGCCGCGAGCCTGCCCGGCTGGAGCCTCAGCCAAGCATCCCACAGGTGCAGCGCGTTCTCTGCCATGCGCTGCTGGCAGCGCGCCTGCGCCACGGCGATCTCCTCCAGCCGCCGGCTGGCCTCCAGTTCCCGGAGGGCGGCAAAATAGTCCAGCACTGCGCTGGCCACCTCCAAGCGCTCGTCGAGTCGGCTGCCGAATTCAAGCCACTGCCCGAAACTGGCATCGGAAGGCGCGGTCTCGGGCAGCGGCAACCCCAGCCGCGCAGGCGAGCCAGCTAGCGTCTCAGCCGCTGCCCGCAGCGCGGCATAGCGACCGCTGGACACCCAGCGCCAGAACAGCCGGGTCAACAGGGGCTGGCGCGAACGATCCGCCCGCTGGAGCCGTTCACGGAACCGGGCGAGCCCGGTTTCCAGCGCCGTGCGGTCCTGCCCACGCAGGCTGGCGAAGACGGCCGCGCCCAGCCGTTTGCGCGCATTCTCGGCCTGCTGCTCCAGCCTGTCCACCCGGTTGCGCAGCTCGATGATCGCCCGCGCCTCACGGCCGAAGCCCTCCAGCTCGCCGGCCAGACTCTCGTGAGTCCCGCAAAGCTCCCGGTAGGCCAACTCGTCTTCCTCGGTAGTGGTGGCCGCAAGTAGGGAGATCAGGTACTCGGCGAGGCCGGCCATGTATTGGTTGGATCCCACCCGCAGCAGCGTCGGGCGGCTGCCGAGGCCGTTGACTCGCACCTCCACCACGTCCACCGCCTTGTTGTTCTTGGAAGCAAACAGCACCTTCTGGCCGCGCCATGCGGCATTGATCAGCAAATTGGTAACCACCTGGGACTTGCCCGTCCCCGGCGGGCCCGTGATCACGGTGAGATACCGCCCCAGTGCGCTCTGCACCGCTTGGCGCTGCTCAATGTTCATGGGCAGCACCTCCAGGAGCGCGTGGGACTCGGATTCGGCCTCAGAAACCTGGCCGCTCAGCCAATCGCCCAACGCAGTGCCATCGGCACTCCCTTCCGGGAGCATGGCAAGCCGGTTGAGTTCGGACTCCAGGCCCTGAGTAAAGGGGGGACGTTCCACCAGCATCAGCACGGCGCGGTTATAAATGCCTTCGACTTCGAGTTCCGAGAGCTGCGGCTCGGCGGACAGCCTTTGTGGATCGATGTCCTCTTGCCAGGGCCACTCGGACCGCACCGCCTGCAGGCGCAAGGCCAGCTCGTCGAGATCGGGCGCCACGTCGGCCTCCACCAGCCCCAACTCGCCCTCCAGCTGGACGATCTCGTCCATGACCTGATTGCCACTGGCATGGGTGAGGCGCCGGTAGGCCTTCTGGTTGATGACCGGCCAGCACAGGTCCAGCTCGTACCCGCCCTGCGCCCCTTGGCGTAGTGGGAACAAAAAGAGGGGTTCCACCATGAAGCCCTGCCAGTTGGAGCGGCGAGAGCGCTGCAGGCCCAGCATCACTGGATAGCCGAAATAGAGCTGCACTGGCGAGCGATCCCTGCGCCGCCGCGCCTGCATGGCACGCAGCTCCTCCACGGGCAAACCGGCACCATCCATGCCGGGCAGCTGTGGCAGTTCACGGTAGTCCAGTTCGTGACGGCTGGCGGCGAACACCGACACCCCGCCCTCGTCGTGGCCGAGACAGGCGAGATAGTAACGGGCCAGGCGCGAGAGCACGGTGTCTGGATATCTGCGCGCAGCCTCACCAGCCGCCTCTTCGCCGGTGGACACTTGGCCAGCCAGCGACCAGCGATAACTGCGGTCCTGTTCCACCCGACCCTTGAGGGCAGCATACAGGCGGCTGTTGATCTGCCGCTTGTCCACGCCCAGAGCATCGGCGACCTCGCGGGCCAGGCTGGCCGGATGCGCCTTCAGGTAGTCGAGGATGGCCTGATCGAGTTCTGCATTCATGCGCGCACCTGTCTCACAGCGCGCCCTCCAACACCAGCCTCCTCCAGCCGGTCCCAGGCGTCCAGCACCAGGTTGCGGGTGCGGTAGTCGCCGAATTCGCGGATTTCCTTTTCCTTGAGGACGCGGAAGGTCTCGGAGGGGTAGTCGTCGCCTTCGACGTCGGCGGGGTCGAGGATGTAGCGCAGTTCGTCGCGGGTGAGGCCGTAGAGGCGGGCGTAGTAGGCGTCGAGTTCGGCGCGGAGCTGGCGGCGGCGGCTGGGATCCCAGGGGAAGGGGTCGCCGCGGTAGCCCAGGTCTTCGGCCCAGGGGCGCATATCCTCGGCGGTGTAGGTCAGCTCGAGGACGCGAGGGACGATGAAGTCGAGGTCGGTTTGGGTGTAGGCGTCGGGTGGAAGCAACGGAAACTGTTTCAGGTAGAAATATGTCAGTGAAGTTCCCCCTACTTTTTGACGTGCAATATAATCAAGAACAAGACTATTCAAATTTGAATAGAAAGCAGCTATTTGCCCAACGGTTATAGTATCGGTAAATCCCGCAAATAGGGGGAACTTGTGCCCCACCCCCACCCTCGGCACCACGCCGGCAATGACGGTGCGTTCGTTGGTGGCGTTGGTGATGTCCCGCCAGCCCAGCAGCCAGCCGCGTTGCCAGTCGCGGGCCTGAAGGCGGGATTCGACTTCGGCGCGGGGCACCCAGTAGCGGGGGCGGGCGGTGCGGGTGGGGTCGGCGTGGTCGGCGTCAAGAAGGTCGCGGGTGGTCTTGCCGTCGTCTTCGTATTCGGCCCAGCGGTGGTCGAACTGGTGGACCATCTTGGCCTCGTACAGCGGCACGAAGACCTCGCCATTGGGCAACACCCAGTTGGGACCCTGCCGGGTGGCGCCGGCTTCCTCTAGTTCAGTCGATTCCATGAAGAGGTCGCTGTCGGAAGTCATGTTGAACAACCCTTGACGGAACTGGACATGCCAGGGATTTCCCCCCTTGTCCTTCGATTCGTCGATGAGCGCGGGCACCCGGTGGTAGATCTTCTCCGTCAGCTCCGCATCGCGGCGGCTGCGGAACACGGGGCAGGTGCGGGTGTTGGGGTTGAGCAGGGCGATGTCGGCGGCCGTGAGCCGGAAGTGGCGGCGTGGGTCGCGCAGGTGGGTGATGCGGGTGGCGAAGAAGAGGAAATCGGCCTCGGGGCAGTCACTGCCGAGGGTGAGCAGGCTGAACTTCATGCGACTGTCTACAGCTGGGAACAGTTTTTCACGGTTCTCGAAATCGTACAGGGAGGCCAGCCGCTGTCCATCGGTGATGTGGGCGAAGAAGGCCTTGGTGGAGTCGTCGGTGGCAATGCCGGTGGGCACGATGATGCCGGCCCGCCCCTTTTCCTTCACAAGGGCGAGGAAAGTCTCTGCGAAAAGCGCATAAAGGTTAAATTTGCCAAAGGCGGTCAATGGAAAACGACCGGCTTCGCGCACGAACTGATTCGCGGATTCAATCTTCCGTTTGTCGCTCTGGTATTGTGACCACAGTGCAGGGTTTTCATGTTCCAGCTCGGCGATGGCTTGCTTGCGTTTGTTCCCTTTCAGCCTGGCAATGCTGGGAGCGTGAACCGAAAAATATTCTTCCTCGGACAATTGGGAAACATCCCACGGCGGATTGCCCAGCACGCAGTCGAAACCGCCCCGGGCGAAGACCTCCGGAAACTCGATGGTCCAGTGGAAGAAGCGGTGCTCCGCGGCGAGGCGCTCGGCCATTTGCGCCACGGCAGAGCGCACCTCGGCACCGTCCTTCCAAGCCTGCAGGTCGGCGGTGGTGGGTACGGCGTCTAGGGTATCGGGCCGCTTGGGGGCGAAGAAGGCGGCGGTGTAGAGGTCGGCGAGCCGGCGCTGGTGGCGGCAGGCGTGACTGGTCTGCGCCGCTTCCCAGGCGGCACGCTTGTCGGCGATCTGCTCGGGCGTGTCCTCGGGCATGTGGTCGAGATCGACGGCACAGAGGTCGGGCTCGGCGACGGCGGCACTGAAATCGAGCGCCTGCACGCCGGCCTCGCGGGCGGCCTTGTTGGCCTTCTTCAACTGACTGGCGGCCTTTTTGTCATCACCCGTCAGGGGTTTGTAGGCCGCGTCGGGGATGCCGTCCTTGGTGATTTCGGGGTCGAGCACACCGACCACGGCGTTGCCGCAGCGGATGTGGGCGTCGAGGAAGCCCAGGGGCTTGCCGGGCTCCACGGTTTCCAGCCAGAGGGCGGTCTTGCATAGCTCCACGGCCAGGGGGTTCAAGTCCACGCCGTAGATGCATCTGCGCACCACCTCGCGCAGGGCATGACGATAGTCGGCCTCGGTGGGCTGGTCGGCGCCGGCCTGGAGACGGGCCACCTCGGCAGCGAGGCGGCGGGCGGCGGCGAGCAGAAAGTGGCCGGAGCCGGCGGCGGGATCGACGATCTTGAGCGCCAGCAGGGCCTCGACGGGGTTCTGGGCGTGTTCCTTCAGGGTGCGTTCGATGACGGGGTCCAGGGCGGATTTGACGAGTTCTTGTACGAGGACGTCGGGGGTGTAGTAGCTGCCGGTGGTCTTGCGCGCACTGCCGCGGCCCTTCCCTTGCACCGGCTCCTCTCCGGGCTCCGGATCGCCCAGGAAACCGAAACACCAAGGGTGGGTGTCTACGTGCACCACGGGCACCAGCTCAAGCAGGCTCTCGTACACGCTGCCCAGTTCCTCGATGTCCATGTCCCGGTAGTTGACGCGGGTGAGGGCGTCGCCGACACGAAACCAGGCCAGGGCGTGGACGGCCGCGAGCAGGCGGCGGTTGGGCAGGCGGGCGGCGTCCAGGTCGGGGCACTGCCCGGTTTCGAACAGGCCGCCCAGGGGCGGCAGGCCCAGGGCCTCGGCGCCGGTCTGCAAGGCATGGAAGGTAACTTTCAGGCCTTCCCAGAGGTCGTGGTGGCGGTCGTAGCTGGCGCGGGAGAGCGCATACTCGCGCAATCGGCCCGCGCTGTAGCCGTCCCGGTAGAGCGCACGGGCCTCGGGGGCTGCCCCCGGCGCATGGAGCACGTCGCGGTCTTCGGCAGTGAACAGCAACAGAAAGCGGTAGATCAAGCGCAGGAGCTGCTGGAAGAAGGCATCCTCGGACAGCCTGCCCTCTTCGATGGCCTGGCGCAGGGTACCGTTCTTCGGGTGTTCCAGGAAACCCGAGCCCAGCTCGCGAAGGGCCCGTTCCACGCCATCGCGCAGGCGTTCCAGAGCGCGCTCGCCGGTTTCCTGGGCCTGATCCCGCCAGCCCTCCACGATGCAGTTTTCCGGCCGGCCCGGTTCGCGGGGGCAGAGGCGGCTGGCGTGACACAGGAGCCAGAAGGCAGCAAAGTCCGGGTAGAGTTCCTCGCGGAACATCCGTTCCAGATCCACCTCCAGGTAGGCCGGACGGGTGAGGCTGGGGTTGTCGCGCAGCAGGCGCAGGTGGGTGCCGTTGGCCACGATGGCCCAGAGGCAGGCCTCCTCGGCGTTGAGATACTCCTGGGCCAGGCCGTGGGGCGAGCGCCTGCGGCCCTCCTCGCCAAAGGCCACATCGCCCTTGTCGAGGGGATGGTCCGCGGTGGTGAGCACCAGCGGGACTTGGTCGTCGCAGGCGAGATGGGTGATCGGAAACCGGCGCTCGTCCTTCACTCGCGCCGACGTGGCGTGGAGGTCGGCAAATCCCAGGACCTCCTTGAGCAGCGGCTCGAGCCAGCCGTCGATACCGGCCTTTCGGGCATCGGTATCCGTGCGTTCCACCTGCTCGGCATAGCGCTGCCAGAGGCTGTGGGCGATACGCCAGTAGCGGCCAATCTCGTCGCGTAGCTTGAGGCCGGGGGGAACGCCATAGTCGGCTTCCGACTGTTGCGGGGCCTGCAGGGCAGCCACAGTGTGCAGGAACTCGGCCGGTAGCAGGCCGCCTTCGATGCGCAGGGCGTCGAAGCCGGTGCCGCTTTGGAGACGCCGCGTCATGGCCTAGATGCTCCGGGCCGGGATCAGGACGTAGACCCCGACCACATCCATGGGCAGCATGGGTTCGACCTCGTACCGGCCGCGGGCCTGGGCTGCATCGCGCACCCGGCGATGGTCGGCGAGGATGGCCTCGGCCCGTTCTTGTGCCAGGCTGTCGAATGCACTTTGCAGTTCCGGCAAGCGGTCCAGCGCCCGTTGCACATGGCGGCTGCGCAGGGCCGATTCCATGTTGCGCTCGGCCTGGGCGGCGAGCAGAGCGCGGGCATCGGCGGGGCCAAGCAGGCGCGGCGGCGCGTCGCCTTCACTGACGGCGGCAAGTGCCTCTTCGGCCAGCAACGTGCGGCTGCCTATCTCGCGGGTCAGGGTGATCTGCACCCGCAGCCGCAGCAGCCAAAGCACGGTGCGTACCTCGACCCGGCTGGAAAACAGGGCGCTGGCACGGGCAGCGATTTCCGGCTGGTCACCGTCGAGGGCGGTCTCGGTAACATAGTCGGCCAGCACGGATACCAGCGGATGGCTGCGGTGAATCCAGACCGCCTCAGCCGGTGGTGGATAATGGAAGGTCAGATCGAGAAATTCTTCGATGCCGTGCACGGCGAGACGCTCCTTGAGGCTTGGTGGCAGGTGGCGCACCGGCAGGCGCCAGTGCTTCCCGCGTTTTTCCAGCGGCGCTCCGAGGCGCTGGGCGACCCCGGTGACGAAACGCGCGACATCCTCCTCGCTGCCCAAAGCAGCCATGGCGCGCCGCCATTCGGGGATGACCTCTTCGGGACGCAGGCGGCGCTGGGCAAAGATGGTACGGCTCTTTTCGGCCTTCTCGCGCAGGCTCTCCCATTCGCCTTCCAGACGGTGATCGATCTCGTCCAATGTCAGGGCCAGTTGCTGCTGTTTCGGATCGAGGTTCCCCTTGCCCAGCATGACGGCCTGCAATACAGCTTCGGTGACCTTGTCGGGGTCTTCGGGCATGGGTACCAGCACGCCCAGCTCCTTGCGGATGCGCTCAGCCTTGCGCAGGATGACCCGCAACACGGCGCCATCGACCGGGTTATCCTCACCATAGAGCATGACGGCACGTACTACGGGCGCCTCCTGGCCAAAGCGGTCCACCCGACCCTCGCGTTGTTCGTGGCGGGTGGGGTTCCAGGACAAGTCGTAGTGAACGACGGCGTCGAAGCCCTTCTGAAGATTGATGCCTTCGGAGAGGCAGTCGGTGGCAACCAGAATGCGCTTGGGCGCTTTCTGCAACGCGTAGACCTTTTCTTCCCGCTCGGCAGGGGTGAGTTCGCCGGTGACGGCGATAACCTCGTATTCTTTGAACGCGCTGGCCACATGCTCCTGCACGTAGTGGGCCGTGGGAATATAACGGCAAAACACCACGGGATGACAGCCTTTTGCCACCAGTTCGCCGAGTTGTTCGATCAAGGCCTTGAGCTTGGGGTCTGCCCTCGGGCCGTGCAGGTCCTTCGCCTGTTCCAGCAGTACACCGAGATAGACGGCATTATCACTGGTCAGTGCTCCCGGGACGGTATCGTCCTGACTCAAATCGTCATCCTCTGTATCGAACACGGCGGCGGCGATACTTTGCTCGTCTTCCTCGGTTAACGCATCTCCCTGCTCTTCGGCCAGGATACGGGTGCGCAGTGCCTGCACGGCGGCCGCTGGCGAGGAGGAGATACAGCGCAACAGGGCCAGCGCGGCCCACCAGTTCATGCGTTGCTGGCGCGCCCCCATTCCCTCGCCTTTGCGGATCATCTCGCGGGCGTATTCGAGCACGTCGCTGAAAATGCGGCCCCAGTCGCCGGTGAGGCGGTAGGTGGTCTCCCGGACCAGACGATCGGGGAACAAACGCTTGTCCTGCCATTCCTCGATATCGGGGCGGCGGCGCTGCACAAAGTGGCGGCCGAGGCGATCACGCAGAGCGGTGCGCTCATCACCCTGCGCTTCGCCCAAGCGGTGAAATTGGCTGTCCAGCAAGCCAAGCAGGTTGTAGAAGGCCTCGTCGTCGCCACTGTGGGGAGTGGCTGTCAGGAAGACCATGTGCCGCTCGGTATCATCGGCCAGCCCGCGCAGGAGCTGGTGGCGCAGGTGGCGGGCTCTGGTTTGGCCCTGGGTGCAGGTGTGGGCCTCATCGACGATGACGAAGCCTGGACAGGCACGCTGGAACTCGTCGCGGCGGCGGTCGGACTTGATGTAGTCGAGGCTGACCACGGTGAAGGGATAGACCTCGAACAGGGACTTGCCGGCCGGCAGGCCGCGTTCGAGACGGCCCGCGGTGCTGGTGCGCACGATCTCGGCCTGGATGTTGAAATGTTCGGCTAGTTCCTCCTGCCACTGCTCGCAAAGATGCGGGGGACACAAAACGGTCAGGCGATGAATCTCGCCCCGGTCCATGAGTTCGCGGGCGATGAGGGCGGCCTCAATGGTCTTGCCGATGCCCACGTCGTCGGCGATGAGCAACCGCACCGTCGGCAGGCGCAGAGCCATGAGCAGGGGCACGAGCTGATAGGGCCGCGGCTCGACGGCGATATTGCCGAAGCTTCGGAAGGGGCCAGCACCGGCGCGCAGCTTCATGGTAAGCGCATCCTTCAAGATCAAGCCGGCGCTGCGGCCGCCGGTGATCGAAGGGTCCGGTGGCAGAAAGCTGGCAGCACGGATGCCTTCACGCTCCAGCGGGACATAGATTCGCGTGGTCTGCTCCCCGCCCCCCAAGGGTCTCAAAACCAACACCTCATCCCGCGACTCGGGGAGAATGACCCACTCCCGGCCGCGGGCCCGGATCAAGCTACCTGGCTGAAAGTTCAAAGCCTCGCTCATGGCCTGCCTTGCCCGAATACGTCAGGATGCCCGGCGAAGATCTCCGGCCATCTCTGCTGCTCCTTGGGAAAGCGGATTACCAGGAACCCGGCCTCCTCCAGCCTTGCGGTCAGTGCCTCGTCGATGGCCTGTTGATGTTCTGTTTCATGATGAGGACCATCGATGTAGATCAGGGCCTGGCTATCGCGGTAACCGAAATCGGGCCGCGTCTGAAGATCCTCCAAGGTAAACTGGGCCCGGTCGGGAAGGCGATATCCCTGGTTCCGAACCGCTTCGAGCCAGGTTCGTTCGAGGGAACTGGAACAAAGCCGCATTAGATCTTCGAACTGTTCGTTTGCATCCCTTCCCAACGTGCCGCGCCGTGCCTCTGCCCGTGTCAATCGGCAAAGCATGTCCAGTACTGGCCTGCTCTTGCGGTCGATCAAGGTATGGTCGGGCTGGTTGTAGTAGCTCAGCAGGCAACGGTAGCATCCCTTCTCACACCCGTCCGGGTCGGTATCCTCCAGGTCTTCGGCATCCCATTGTCCTTTTGGGCTTCGGTAATGGGCGATTTCGAGTGCCATCCTCGCCACCCGCCGCATGGCTTTCGTGTCGCTGGCCAGCCGGGTCAGTACACCGGCACCACCCTCGGCGGACTCGTAGAACAGAATGGCGTTGCGGGTCTCCCGGGTAGGCAAGGGTTCGGCCATCAGCTCACTCTCTTCGAGCTGGAAGACGGCCTCGATGCCCCGCTTGAGTGCATACTGCAAGGTGACCATGCCCGTCTCGTCGAGCGGGGTGGCGGGGTGTACGATCAGTACATTGCGGCGGTCTTCGACATACGGAATGATGCGCTGGACCTGGCTCACCGGCTTTTCGGCCTGTTCATCTTCGTCTTCCGGCGCCTGCGCATCCTTGGCCCAGAAGCCTGTGGTGACGTCGATATTGTAGCCGTAGATGGTCTTTTCGCGCCGGCGCCGCCAACCCAGGTTGATGCGCCAGACCGTGGCCGCGGGTGCGTAATGGATCTCCAACAGCGGCTCATCATTGTGCGCGAAAGTCGTCTTGACGACCTGCTGCTTGCCGTCCTCGACAGCATATTGCAGCGTGGTCTGCATCTCATAGCCCTGCCGCAGCCGTTCCTCTTCGTCCGAGGTGATGCGCGTGGCGCGCCGGGCGCTGACGTTTTCCACGCGATAGAGCGTGGCCAGCGTCAGCCCGCCTTCCAGGGGCGCATGGCAGGCGTGGCAGCGTTCGTCATCCTTGTGGTCGCCGAAATGCCCATAGCCACAGACCGGACACAGGCGGGCGCTGCGCGTCGGCAGCCCGTGGCTCGAGTCCGCACCCTCTTCGTCTCTGATACCGATGATGACCTTGTGGACCCGGTACTGGCTGCCCTCGTGGTAGATGACGCTGAGGGGCCCGAACTCGGAAATGGCCAGAAAGCGGGGGCGCGAGAGAAAACTGTCGCGCCCAATGCGCTCACGGCGCGCCGGGATGAAGGCCATCAGCGGCAGGCGCGGGAAGTTGTAACCGGGCAGAAAACCCTGGCTGGCCAGATAGCGGTAGGTGTAGAAATCGGAATTCAACGTCGGTTTGGACTGCAACAGCAGGTTCTGTTGGGTGCGCGCCTCGTTGTAGCGCCGCGCCGCCTCCTGACGTTCAGCTTCGCTGGCCGCGGCGTTGAGCTGGATCTGGTGCGCCTGATTCATCTGGCGCGTGGTGGCAATGTAGAGATTGCGCCAGCGTTCCAGCGCCTTGTCGAAGGCGCGAAAGGCGCCGCGAACAGTCTGATCCAGCCATTCCTCGTGATACCAGGGGGCTTTGTCGGGCCCCAGTTCGTCGGACAACATGCCTAGAATGCGCACCCCCCGGCGCGCAGTGCGCTGCCGGGCGCTTTCCGCGTCCAGCGTTTGAGCCAGGTCGGCGCGGAGCGGCAGCCGGTCGCCCCGCTCCATCTCCAGAATGTCGGCTATGGAGTTGGCAAGTTTCTGGCCGGTTTCGCTCAGCCATACCGCATGCAGGTGGCTGCGGATGAGATCTTCGTTCGACAGGTCCAGCGTGGGCGGATTGACTTGCCCCTGCACCATACGGGCCGGTTCCCGGAAAAAATACTGGTCATGGGGACTGCGCGCCGCGCAATAGGTCAACACCAGCGCCGGCTGCCCCGAGCGGCCGGCCCGGCCACTGCGTTGGGCATAGTTGGCCGGTGTCGGTGGGACGTTGCGCATGTAGACGGTGTTGAGTTCCGCGATGTCCACACCCAGCTCCATGGTCGGCGAGCAGAACAGGACCGGGAGCTGCGCTCGGCGGAAACGTTCCTCCCGCTCCTCCCTGTCCGCGGGGTCCACCTGCGCAGTATGTTCGCGGGCTTCGAGGCGAAACAGAGTACGCCCCCCTTGATCCAGGTAAGCTGCAATATTGCTGTACAGGCTACGAAAGTACCGATTGGCGAAACGGTTCCCGCCGGTGGGCATGCTCTCCTCTGCCTGAGGCACTTCCCATTGCAAGACATCCGCCACGACCTGGTAACCTTTGACACCACGGTCGAGACGCGCCTCTTCGATGAAACCGTATCGTTCCGCTGCCCGCAGCATGTCCGAGAGAATCTGTTCGAATACCGCCTCGTCGAAGCGCTGCGGGAAATCCTTTGTGACCCCACCCCAGGTGTTGGGCTTGCGCAGGGCCTTGCCAAAGTTGGAACGGACCGATAGGGGCACAACCTGTGGATCGCCATTCTGGCGCTTTGGGCCGGGAACCAGATAGTTCGCGTATTCTGGGCGCTCGTCCTCGGTAAAGCCCCAGGGCTCCCTTAGATAGTTATGGCTGGCTTGCTGGATCTGCTCCAGCACGGCCCGATCCAGATAGCGCGTCTTGATGCACAGGGCCTGGCGCATGGTGTCCAGCAATTGTTTCATGATGCTGCGCCGGACCTCTGGGCTGGCATTGGCCAGAAGCGGATGCGCATCGGTCCACAAGGCGCCTTCTCGGCTCGCCTCGTCCAGCCCCTCGTAGTCGATGCTCAGCAGTCCCAGCTGCTCGAGATTGGGATTGGTGAAGCGCCAGCCACGCCGCAGATCGTAATAGAGCCGGTAACCCAGGACATCGCGCATGGCGTCCTCGGCGCGCCGGCGCGCCGGACCCATGGCTTCAGGATTGGACATGTATTCCCGCCGCACTTCGACATCATCGCTGCCGAAGCCCAGCATCTCGAAAACGCTCTGAGTGAGGTTACGATCACTGAGGCGGCTTTCCTGCAGAGTGGCCCGTTTGGCCGCCGACAGGAGGGCGCCGCGTAGCAAAAGCACCTGTATGAAATCATTGAAATGCCCCGCCTGAAGCGATGCATCCTGCCGGTTGTCCGTAAAGCCCAACAGTTTGCGGGCGTGCTCGGGGAGGTCTCCTGCATCCAGGAGCATGTAACGCAATGCGGATAAGGTCAGCACCGTAGTGGCCGAACTGCGGCCCTCGCTGCTCAATCCGCTAAGGCGCGCTGATTCTTTGCTATGGGTGTGATAACTGACGCCACAATGCAGGCAAAATCGCAAGTTTCCCGGAATAAACCAGCCGGGCAAGCCTTCCTCACCGACATGGCCTTCGGTGGAAACCCGAATCGGGCGCGGTCGGTATTTCTTGAAATGCGGCTTGATACGCGGCTCGTCACGACTGAAATCGATCCACAGTTCCGGATAACTGTCGATGCTTTCCGCATCCCATATCCAGTCGGGGTCCGGCATGAAGAGTCCGAACGCCGCCGAATCGTCGTCCCGTGTCCGGTCATCCAGTTCGCGGGGCTCGATGTGGGTCAACACATCGTGCTGCTGCTGCGCCCACACGGGATGATACTCCTGCCCGCACTCCCGGCAAAAAGCGACATTGAAAAGGCGCTTGTCGCGGTGTCCAGGTTGGACCTGTTGGCCGGATATATCAATATAACGTGTTCCAGGTGCCTCAAGCGTGGCATAGAGATCGCCAGCGCCGGATATGAATTGATGCAGACGAAAAGCAAAAAGGCCCTTTTGTTGGGAGAGCAGCAAAAAATCACGCAGGTAATCCAGGCAACGAGCCTTATCTACACCACTTGCCTCGGCGAGCATGCCAGCGGCTTCGTCCAATGAGCGCGGCTTGGCTCGCACCCAACGGCCTTCTTCCTCTTGCAGGCCAAGCTGGGTTTCCACCCAGATGGCGACAGGGTGGCGTTTCAGTGCATCGATATCCAAACCGGGCGACACGCCTTGCTGGATTGCCGATGCTAGCATGGAGGCCGTCTGGTTCGGCGTGCCCGCTGTCACACGTTCCAGTGCCTCCATGATGACATGGTCTGAACTTACCGGGCTACCAAATAACCTCGATGCCACATCGGCCACGACTTTTTTCCTTTCACCTATACCACCCTCGCTGGCCATGGTGGCCGAGGTTCCGACACAGATCAGATCCGGATTCAGCGCCTCACGCACCCGACGCACGAGCAGGGCAACGTCCGCACCTTGCCGTCCTCTGTAGGTGTGCAGTTCATCCAGCACCAGAAAGCGGAGCCCTTTCGCATGGCGCACGATCGCTTTGTCGGTATCGTCCTGGCGGGTCATGATGAGTTCGAGCATCATGAAGTTGGTGAGGAGGATGTCCGGAGGGTTGGCCGCCATGGCTTCGCGTTCCTCTTGGCTCTCCTGTCCGGTGTAACGCTCGAAGGTGACGGGTTCACCCCCAGCGGGATATCCCGCCTTGAGGAATTTCTTCAGTTCATCGGTCTGGCTGTTTGCCAAGGCATTCATCGGATAGATGACGATGGCCTTGATTCCGGGCGCCGGATTCGATTCTTTCTGTTTAAGAACATGGTCGACGATGGGTACAAAGTAACTCAGTGACTTGCCAGAGCCCGTTCCGGTTGTAAGCACGTAGTTACTATGGGTACTTGCGATTTCAATTGCATCGTCTTGATGTTTGTGTAGGATGAGGGTCCGACCGACGTTACCCTCTTCCTTTCCGATACGAAAAACTTGCGCGCATTCGGGGTGCAAGACCCTGGCATGGACCATCTTTTCGATGCTGCGACCCTGGACAAATCGCGGGTTGAGCTGAACTAGGGGCGCGGGCCAGAAATATTGTTTATCGTAAAGGTCGTTCAGATATTCCTTGAGATCCTTGGCACGAACCCGGGTAAAACTTCTTGCAAAAGCATGGTAGTCGTCGATGATCCTGTTGCGAAATTCGAAGATATCCATGGGATTACTCCATTTCCCGATCTTTCACAGCCAGTCTTTTTCTCCGTGTCTGTTTGGAGCTTGAAGGTTTCAGGCTTTCCGCGCATAGGGCTTTCTTCACCAAGCCGCGGAGTTCATTGAATACCGGCGAATTGGGATTGGCCTGGTAATGCTTCTGATTACCGATGGGCCTGACTGTCACCAAGCCGTATGACACAAGACGTTTGAGTTCACGCTGCACAGCACCAGAACCTGACCGTGTTCGTGCGATAAGCTCCGAAGCATAAAAACTACGCTCAGGCTGGCCAAACAGCAATGCCAGCACGCGCTGCTGGGTGGTGGTAAACAAGGCATTGGCAAGATTGCGAGGTAAATCTGGGGAAGGCCCACCTGTCTTTCGACGGTGAAGGGGCGTTTTCTTGGTGGAGGTTGTTATGCCCATTTAGGGCATTCTAATGCCCATTTTGGGAATGGGGCAAGCACTCTGAGGCGTGAAGGCGCAGCCAGTGCTTTTGGCTTGATTACCAAATCGCCCGATAATAAAAACAATCAGCTTAGCCATTCTTGACAAACACAGACCTATAATCCCCCCATGCAGCCCCTTGCCTCTTTACTCGTTCCACTTCGATCCGCCTGGGATCCCGCGCTGACGGCCGAGGGCACGCTGGATCCGCTGGGTCTGACCCTGATCGCCGAACGCCTGGCGGTACACATGATTCCGGGAGTGCGCGAACGGCAGGTGGACCCCCGCTGGCTGGTGGCGGTCTGCGTGGGTGCGTGGGTGGACGATGGCTTCGAGGCCGAGCGGGTGGCCGCAGACGGCAAGAGCCCACCCGCCATGGTCTACGAGTGGTACTTGGTGGAGGCCCTGATCCGCGCAGGACTGGATGAATCGCTTGCCGCCCTGCCCGGCCGCAACAAGGTGAGGCAGGCCATCGAACGCGGTGAGCCTGTCGGCGCCTCCAACTATCTCAAGACACCCTCGGTGTTCGGTCTCCAGGGTGTCTACCGGACCCTGGCGACGTCGCTGGGCCTGATCGACGCCGACGGTCTGCTGCTCGAAGCGGGCGCCGAGTTGCTGCATATCTGGGCGGTAGAGTGCAACCTGCGGGGATTCATCTCCGGGACAGGGCCTGGCGTGGACTTCAGACACCGCTTGCGCGCGCTGGTGGAGGCAGGCCTGGCCGCCAGCCATACCCGGAGGATGAATCCCGGTGATGTGGAACGGTTGACCCTCAACCTGTCCGCCTATGCCATGGGGCCACCGGTGTGTGACCGCATCTGGTTGCTGCTGCACGAAGCGGGTCATCAGGGAGAACGGGGCTGGTTCCTCGACCGGCTGAGCACGGCGGCGGCCGGACAGATACTGGCAGCACAGGGCGAAGCCGGCGTGATGGCCTGGCTGCTGGGGCAGGCGCCCACGGCGGACATCCGCCTGTGGCTCGAGGCCGTGCAGGCCTATGAACGCTTCGGCGCCCTGATCCAGCAGGCCTTCAAGTCGGTTCTGTGGGCGGCCCAGCCGCACCCTGTCCCCTTGAAGATCCTGGCCAAGGCACCCCCCATCTCACAAGCCAGCGCCCGGGTCGGACCGTGGTACGAGGCCAGTGCCCGGGCGCTGGAGCGCCTGGATCTTCCCGGGCTGGTGGAGGCCTTCGAGCAGCGCTTCGCATCCCTCGCCGAAGCGACGGGTCCGGCCAGCCGCTGGCTGGATCGTCTGATCTCGCACCATGAGCGCATCCAGGCGGAGAAACCGCCCGAGGGCAAGGCGCCCTGGATCGAGCGCTTCGCAGACGACCGAGTCCTGGTCCGCCCGCGCTATCGTCTTTCGGAGACCCCAGCGTCTGGAGACAGCCTGCGCTTCGTCAATCAGTACCGGTCGCACCCCCTGCGCCGATTCTGTGAATACCTCGGGCGGGCCGAGTCATGAGCAGCACCCGGCGTGAAGGCGAGATGCCGCTGCTCGACCTGTGGCAAGCGCCCACGGATGCCGGCGCGGCCATAGGTTGCCTGGCCACGAGCTACACCTTCTCCGCCGCCTTGTTCGAGGAGGAGTGCCTGGCGCGCTTCGTCGGCATGGAATCGGATCCCGGCACCGACGACATCGCCTGGCTGATCGAGCGTGAGGAGCGCCTGGCCTCGGTGGATTGCAAGGCGGCGCTGGTCGATGCCCACCATTGCCGCGGGTGCCGCAGCCTGCACTGGGACCTGTTGCCGGTGCGGCTCACCCGCGGCGTGATGCACGCCAAGATCTGGCTGCTCGTGTGGAGCCATCATCTGCGCCTGGTGATCGGCTCGGCGAATCTCACCGAGGACGGTTGCCGACGCAATCAGGAGGTCGTCGGCGTGCTCGACTATCGGGAAGGCAGTACCGCCCCGCGCACCGCCCTGCCGCCGGTGCTCGCCCTGCTGCAGGACCTGATCGAAAACACCGGGGACGGCCCGGGCACCGAACGCTGCCGTGCATTGCTGGCGCGGGCCGAGCAGCTTGCGGCGGACTGGGGCAGCGCCGAGGATCAGGGCGTGCACCCGGTACTCCTGGCGCCCGAGGGTCCCGATGTGCTGGAGCAGCTGGAATCCTTGTGGCAGCGGCGTGTGGAAAGCCCGCCCGTCCAGGCGCGGGTAACCAGTCCCTTCTTCGATCCGCCGCAGGCCCGCCAGAACCTGCCCGCGCGCCGCTTGAGGGAATGGCTGGCCCGGGGCGATGACGCCCAAATCGAGTGGTGTGTACCAGCGCGACTCCCGGATGAGGCCCAGCAACCCGTCCAGCTCCATGCCCCCCGCCACCTGCTGGACACCTCATGGGGCGGGCAGGATGCCTTCTACCGGGTGATCGACGACCTGGAGGAAGAGCGGGCCCCGGTCCACCGGCCCCTGCATGCCAAGACCGTGGGACTCTCGGGTCATGGCTGGCAGGCCCTGATGGTGGGTTCGAGCAACTTCACCTCGGCCGGGCTGGGCATCGGTCGCCGGCGCAATTACGAGGCCAACCTGCTCTACATTGCCAGCCGCGGCAAGGCGCGCAAGCGTGCCCGGCTGCTCGCAGCGGGTGTGGTTTCGACCGAGCCCATCCCTGGCGACTGCCGCTTATGGGACTGGCAACCGCTCCCCGACGAAACAGCGCAGGAGGAGAGTATGCCACCCCCACTGCCCCAGGGCTTTGGCAAGGCCGTTCTGAGCAGGGAAGGAGAACAGCAGGTATTGCGACTGGCATTTCATCCCCATGCCGGCCTGCCGGCAGGCTGGGTCGTAAGTACGGAATCACCGGCACAGCTGCTGATCGATGAGCAGGCCTGGCGCGCGCGTGGCGCCCCCGAGCGCATCACACTGCCCTGGGCCGACGACAGCCCCCCGCCCTCGGGGCTGGAGGTGCGCTGGCCGGATGTCGAACGGCCTGCCTGGTGGCCCGTGGAGGTGGAGGATCAATCAGTCCTGCCCCAGATCGAGGCCTTGAGGAACCTGGATCTGGACACATTGATCCATGCCCTGACCAGCGCCCGCCCCCTGCATCGCATCCTGGCGGCCTGGCGACGGTATGCCCGTGACGATGGACAGTCCCGGCCCCCGCTTATGGTGGACTTCCATGCCCGGGTGGATACCCGGCATTTCATGCTGCAGCGCATCCGTCGGGTGAGCTGGGCCTTGTCCGCCCTGCGAGAACGGCTGGAGCGCCCCGTCTACACGGAGGGCGGCCTGCACTGGCGCGTCCACGGTCCCATCGGCCCCCTCGCCCTGGCCCGGGCCCTCCAGCGGGAGATCGCCGCCCATGGCAACCGTGCGCTGGCCTCGGCCGAGCAGGCCTTCGTGCTGACGGAGCTGGCCCTGGAGCTGGCCCATGTCCAGCCGCAGACACAACCCGGGGCATTGGGGACAGACACCATGAGGGCGGCATTGCTGCCGGTGATCGAAGACATCCTGGCCCAGGCCGGGAGCCTGTCCGAAGTGGCCGACGCCGATCTCCGACATTATGTGACGGCGGCGCAGGCGGAAGCCGGGCGCCTGATGGGGAGGAAGCGCTGATGGGCTGGCACTATCCCCTCCAGCCGGCCATCGACCTGCACGTGACGGGCCGGGTCAGACCAGAAGATGCGCAGCGCCAGACCCACACCGCCCGGGTCCTGCTGGAGCGCCTCGAACACCAGCCCGGTGTGATCCTGGCCGACGAGGTCGGCATGGGCAAGACTTTCGTGGCCCTGGCGGTAGCGGCATCGGTCGCCCTGGGGCCGGGCCGGCGCCCCGGGCCGGTGGTCGTCATGTGTCCCCCAGGGGTGCTCGAGAAATGGCACCGGGATGCACAGGTGTTCCGGGAGCGCTGCCTGCCGGAGCCGCTCGCCAGGCACTTTCGCATCGGCAAGGCCGAGTATCCCGTGCCCTTTCTCAAGCTGCTCGACGACCCGCCCGAGCGGCGCTGCGCCATGGTCCTCGTGCCCCATGGCCTGTTCAACCGGCGCGTGCGGGATGTCTTCACCCGCTATGCCCTGCTCAGGCAGGCATTGCTCTGGAACCGGGACAGGGGGCTGAAGCGGGCGGTGGCCAGGTTCGCGCCGCGGCTGCTGCGTTGCGAGCATCTCCGCATCCCCCCGGCGGTGTGGGAAGCGCTGCTCGATGCCCCGCCGGCCCGCTGGCTGAAGGTGCTGACCCGGGCGGGTCATGCCCCGGCGGACAACGACGACCCGGTGCCCGAGGCGGTCGTGGAAGTCCTCCAGCGCATCGACCTCTCCCCCTTGCAGGCCCTGCTGGCCTCCATGCCCCGCCGTCATTCCAAGACCTTGAACCGGCGCCTGCAGGCGATTCGCCGCGCCCTGTCGGACGAGCTGCTCAGAATATGGGGCGCCTGCCTGAACGGCATGCATCTGAAACTGCCGCTGCTCATCATGGACGAGGCACACCACCTGCGCCACGGCGGCACCCGCCTGGCGGGCCTGTTCCAAGAGCAGGACGAGGAGACCCCGGCTCGGCGCTTCGCCCAGGGGGCACTCACCCAGGTCTTCGAGCGCATGCTGTTCCTCACGGCCACGCCCTTCCAGCTGGGACACGAGGAGTTGTGCCACGTGCTGGAGCGCTTCGCCAGCATCCGCTGGTCCGGGGAGCGGGCCCCGCCGGGCGGCATGCACGAACACCGGGAGCACATCGACCGGCTCCGTGATCTGCTGGACGCCGCGCGGATCGCCGCCGTGGCACTGGAGGACAAATGGGGCACCCTGGAACCGGCGCGGGTGCTGCAGGCCGGCTCCCTGGACGATGACTGGCGCAGCACCCTGGAGCGCATGGCAGGCGACTACCCACTGGCAGGGGAGGTGCTCGCGCGATTCGACGATGCCAGGCACGCCCTGCACCAGGCCCAGACGGCCTTGCGCCCCTGGGTAGTGCGTCATGTGCGTCCCCAGCACCTCGCCCCGGGGGGACCGCCGCGCCGCCGCCGCTTCACGGGGGATGCCCTGCGGGCGGAGCCCCAGGGCACCGGTGACGTACACGGACCGGGCCTGGAAGTGCGCGCCGGGCACACCCTGCCCTTCCTCCTGGCAAACCGCATGGCAGCACTCAAGGATGCACGCGCACCGGTGTTCGCCGAGGGCTTGGCCTCGAGCTACGAGGCCTTCCTCGACACCCGGCGCGACGAGACCTCGGAGCTGCCACTCCACACCCAGTCCGCCGAGGACCGGCTTCGCTGGTATCAGAGTCATATCAATAATACGGTGAGGAACCGGGAAGCGCTGTCGGCCGAGGCACATCCCAAGCTGGGACCGGTGATCGACCTCGCCATGACACTCTGGACGCGCGGCGAGAAGGTGCTGATCTTCTGCCACTATGTGGAAACGGGCAAAGCGTTGCGCCGGCATCTTTCCCGCCGAGTGCTGGAATGGGTCGATGAGACCGCCTTGCAGCAGCTCCGATGCCCCGCTGGAGAACTCGAGCGCCGCCTCAGGAACATCGGTGATCACTTCGATCCGGGACGCCCCGTGCGCAGGGCGCTGGCGGAGATCGTGGCCGGGATGGTGCGAAACCATCCGGCCCTCGCCGAAGACCCGGACCACCCGAAGCGCATCGAGGAGATCCTCGCCCGCTTCCTGCGAACCCCCACCTTCCTGCTGCGCTACACGGATCTGTCGCGCCCGCTCAATCCTCGCTGGCTTCACGAGGCCTTCGAGCACCCCGGGGCCTCCGGTCTCCAGCTCCGGGCGTTGGTGGACAATTTCTGCGCCCACCTCGGCGAGCGCTGCGGCAGCGAGGAGCGCCGCGAATACCTCGAGGCCCTCGGCAGAATCCAGACGGGATTCCACACCGACACGAGTGGTTTCGCCGAGGACGAAAGGGCGGCTGCCCACCGGCTAGTCGCCAACGTGCGCCTGGTCAATGGCGGCAGCAAGCCGGAGTCCCGCCGCCTTGTCATGCTGGCCTTCAACACGCCCTTCTATCCCGAGATCCTCATCGGCAGCAGCGTCATGGCCGAAAGCGTGGATCTGCAGATGGCCTGCCGCCATGTCATCCACCACGACCTGGACTGGAACCCCAGTGTGCTGGAACAGCGCACCGGCCGCATCGACCGTATCGGCGCCAAGGCCGAGCTGTCCGGCAGACCCATCCATGTGTACTTCCCCTACATCGGGGGCACCCAGGACGAGAAGAAGTACCGGGTGGTGACGGATCGCGAACAATGGTTCGGCATCACCATGGGCGGTGCACGCCCCCCCGCAAGTGGATTAGAAGCCGAACGGCTGGCCGCGCGCCTGCCGTTGCCCCAGGCCATAGTCAGCGCATTGACTCTTGACCTCGGGGTTTGGCCCGTATGCCAATCAGGCAGCCAGTGATCGTGCTGGTTACATACCCGTCACTCAGCAATGGAATCAGCCTGAAAATAGCTCCATTTCCACTTCGCCCGCCATCTTGGCACATGTTTTTCCGACATACCGCAGGCACCCCTTCCGTATATCGGAATGCAGGACGCACCCCTCGGCGCGCAGCGATGTTGAGAACCAGAGACGTTCGCGGCCAGTTGCCGCTCCAGCGGAAAGAGACGAGCGAAGCGAGTGGCGCGCCCGAGAGGGTGAGCCGGGACCGTTCGTCCAGTGGACGAACGCAGCACGGCGAACGCCCCGAAGGGGCTGGAAATCCGACAGGTGGGCGGGACACGAGCGAAGCGGGTGGCGCGCCCGA
>JALSGV010000183.1 GCA_026982565.1 Gammaproteobacteria bacterium | reverse complement strand
GTGATTTGAGCTTTTCATAGGGGGTCTTCATCTCCTCAAAGGGGTAGCGTTTTTTCACCTTGCCCTTGCTGTCGATGTGCGGGACGGGAAAGAAGCAGGGGCGATGGAAGTTGAGGTAGGGATTAAACTGAAGTTCCTGTAGTTTTCATGCAGTTTTGTTTGCCGGTTCAAAGAGTTAACTTGGATCCGTGGTGCGTGGTACTGGCTACAGGGTTATTTGTTGTATCAGTTCGATGGCGCGCCTTTGTTTGGGATTAGGTTGAGTGGTGACGTGGAAGGTGGGGGCGTTATCACCCGCCTGGGGTGAGCGGCAGGTATTGCGCACGATTGTCGAGAGTTCGTCCATCAAGGTGGCGAAGGAATGGGCTGGCGTGCCGTCGTCGAGCGTGTGGGTGCTGGCTTTGCGCTCGGCGGCGGCGGAACGCCGCGCGGGCGCCACTGGATCGCATGTGGCTTTGGCCTCTTGATCGGTGTCGGCAAACAACAATTCGCGCCACGCTTCGCGCATATGCCACTCGACGTAATAGGCGAGCATGCACAAAAAGATATGCGCGCGCACCCGATCGGCCAAGCGATGATGGATCGGGCGGATCCGCAGGTCGACGGATTTCAGCGTGCGGAATGCCCGTTCGACCTGGGCCAGGGATTTGTAGTGCCGTACGCACTCGGCACTGTCCATGCGCATGGCGGGCACCGAGGTGCGAATGACGTAGAGCCCGTCCAGCGCCGCTTCGGCGGCGATGCGCGTATCAGAACGCTGGAACGCAAACGACTGATCCTGGATATCCAGCATGAAGTGCTTGGCCACCTTGTACTGGTTGATCACCTTGCCGACGCGCAAGCCGATCTTGTCCTGACCGCGCAACCGGCCACTTTGCACCAGGGTGCGTATCTTCTCCAGCTGCTTCTCGGTGGCCTGCAGCAGGTCTTCACGCTTGCGCGCACGTAAGGCGGCCAACGCCGGATTGCGGCAGGCAATCAGGCGTTCGCGCGGATAGTCGGGGTGGGTGAACTCAAACAGGTTGCGCTCATCGAACAGTCCCATCTGGAGTTGCCCCTGATCGATCAAGGCGCGGATGGCGCCGCTCTTGAGCGCGGTGATCCAGCCGATACCCTCCTGCTCACGCAAAGCCTCGATCGCCTTCTGCGAGATCATCCCTCGGTCCCCAACCATCACCAGCTGGGTGATGCCGAAATCGTGCCGCAGCCGCTCAATCTCCGGCATCAGCGTTTTTGGATCCGCGGTATTGCCCTCGTATACCGACACCGCCACCGGACAGCCCCGCGTATCGGCCAACAAGCCGTAGTTGACCTGTGGCTTGCCCCTTTTGCCATCGCGGCTGTAGCCAATTCGGGCCAGGGGACAGGTCTTGCCCTCGAAGTAACTCGACGAGAGATCGTACAGCACCCGGCAGCCCTCCCGCAGATGCCGGGCCGCGAGTTTCTTCTGGATCCTGTCCTGGCGCGCCAGCAGCCAGTCCATCGCCGCATATAAGTCGTCCTCGGTCGCATCCATGACGCCAAAGTCCTCCGCCAGCGTGGTGGTGTGCCACCAACGGGTGGTGGCCAGCTTGGTATGGGGTGCCACGACCCGCGCTGCGACCATGGCGCAGACCAGATCCCGTTCGCGGCAAGGCCGGAAGGATAACAAGGCCGGCACCTTCAGGCGCAACATGGCTACACGTACGGCATCGACATGGCCATGGGCGCGGGACTTCTCGATCTCGAACAGGGCCTTAACAGGCGCCAGCTTCTGCCCCGCAAGAATGGCCCGAAAGGCCCTGATTTGTTCATCCGAAAGGGAGGAAAGGTTGGCAATGGTGCGCTTTCTGACTTTCTTTCCGTCACGATACGATTCCCGAAGCAGGTAAGCCGGGCGCGAATTACGATTGGGGACCACGTCGATGTGCATACCCTTAGCATACACCATTTTTGGCAAATAGCAAGCTAATTACATGGGTACACAATAATGTGAAAATAGCACCCAATAACTGCTCAAGTCGTTTATTCAAAACGACTTTTCGCAGGATTACATGGGAAAAACTGAAAGAACTTCAGTTTAGCGATGCCGTCCCCTGGGAAAGGGGAAATGAGCGAGGGCCTCAGGCGCACGACCACACCGGAAACACCGTCTGCTACGACGAAAGGCTCGCAGTTACACACCCCGACAACAGCCGCCAACTGTTCCCCAACATAAAGCAGTGGGATCCGATTACGCTGCCAGGGGGGTATGCCCTGCTCCTGAAACAACTTTTTCAAGGCCACGGCATGGCCCCGCCCTGGCGGGCGGCAGGTCTCCCCCCCCTGTCTGAAACGCACGGAAACTCCGTCCTGCCTCATGGCTTCCAAAGCCAGGCCGCCCCCCTCCTCCACCGCGCTTTCCAGCATGCCCAGACCGCCAGGCAATTGCAGAGGAGCGCGCAAATCCCAAGGCAGCACCGCCTTGGGATCAAAATCTTTCAGGGGACGCATGAGGTACAAGGTGTCTCGGTAGCGCCTGATTTCGGCGTCCGCCCAGCATACCAGAGGCATGCGGTCCGGCGCGGCCTGCAGAACATCATGCCGCAGGCGCTCAAGATGGGATTGTTGCGGAAGGGGAAAACCCTGGGATCTGATCCAGTAACGAATCACGTTGCGTTGACGGATCTCATCCAGTTTACTGAGCGCCTCGATATCCAGTTGCTGCGATTGAGCGCCTCTCACCTGGCGCAGATCGTCGTCCGCCAGGCTGTCCAACAACCGTGCTGCGTCAGCGCAGTGGGCGGCGCTGCGCGACAGGGTTTCCGCCGCGGCGGGCCATTGCGAAGCCAGCAGCGGGAAAATCTCATGACGAATGAAATTGCGCCGCAGGCCCGTATCCCGGTTGCTCGGGTCCTCGACCCAGCGCAGGCCCTGGGCGGCAGCATAATCGCCCAACTGCTCGCGGGTGAAATCCAGCAAGGGGCGCGCATGCAAACCCCGAGAAAACGGCGTCTGGAAAGGCATACCCGCCAGGCCGTGAGGACCGCTGCCGCGCAGGAGTTGCAACAACAGCGTTTCCGCCTGGTCATCCTGATGATGCGCCGTCAGGAGACAATCTCCCGTCGCCATGAGACGGGAGAAAGCCTTGTATCGCGCGTGGCGCGCCGCGGCCTCGGGACTCTCTCCCCTCTCCGGCCCGGCATCCACTGTCACGACGCGCAGGGGCACCGACAAGGCATCGCACACAGACCGGCAGTGCCCGGCCCAATGGGCGGCCTGGAGAGACAGGCCATGGTTCACATGGATGGCATGCAGGCCGCCGGGCAGACTTCCTCTCAGGGACGCCATGGCATGGAGCAGAACGTGAGAGTCCCTGCCACCGCTGTAGGCCACAAAATAACGCGGCGCCGCTGGAAGCCGCTCAAGATTGTCTTGCAGGCAGGTTAAAAACGGCTGAGGCATTGTCCTGCGCGCTCCCGCCGCTGAAAAAGCGGTCAGGCGTTGAAGACGCCATAACCCATCAGTTTCTGGTAGCGCGCCTCCACCAGCTCGTCGAGGGTCTGGCTGTCCAGGCGTAACAGGGTGTTGGTAATGGATTGTTTGACGGACTCGGCCATCTGGTCATAGTCACGATGCGCGCCGCCCATGGGCTCGGCAATGATCTCGTCGATGAGGCCGATTTCGCTGAGGCGCTTGGATGTGATGCCCATGGCCTCCGCCGCGTCAGAGGCCTTGTCCGCGCTCTTCCACAGAATGGAGGCGCAACCCTCGGGGGAGATGACGGAATAGGTGCTGTATTCCAGCATGCCCAGGTGATCTCCTACGCCGATGGCCAGGGCCCCACCTGAACCGCCCTCACCGATCACCGTGCAGATAATGGGCGTGCGCAGTGTTGCCATGACGCGCAGGTTGCGTGCAATGGCCTCGCTCTGCCCCCGCTCCTCCGCGCCCACGCCGGGATAGGCGCCGGGCGTATCGATAAATGTGAGAATGGGCAGACGAAAGCGCTCCGCTGTTTCCATGAGCCGCAGGGCCTTGCGGTAGCCCTCGGGACGGGGCATGCCGAAATTACGCTTGACTTTTTCCTTGGTGTCTCGGCCCTTCTGGTGCCCGATGACCATCACCGGACGCCCGTCCAGCCTGCCGATCCCACCCACGATGGCATAATCGTCGGCATAGCAGCGGTCGCCATGCAATTCCTCGAAATCGGTAAGAAGACGCTCGATGTAGTCGTAGGTATAAGGACGCTGGGGATGCCGCGCCATCTGGGAGATCTGCCAGGCATTGAGGGACGAGAATATCGACTCCGTCAGCTTGGCGCACTTGGCCTCGAGGCGGGAAATCTCCTCGCTGATGTTGAGTTCGTTGTCATCACCCACATTGCGCAACTCGTCGATCTTGGCCTGCAGTTCAGCGATGGGTTGTTCGAATTCGAGGAAGCTTAGTTTCATTTTGATCTGAGTAAAAAGGAAAGATACAAGATACAAGATACAAGGGGAAAGATACAAGGGGGCAATGGGATGCCACACTTCGAGCGTCTTTCTCTTGTCCCTTGTCCCTTGTCCCTTGTATCTTGTATCTTACCCCCTTCTCAATAAACCACCCGCACATCCTCCGCCTCGGCCATCTCCTCCAGACGGTGCAGCAGTTCGTCGGTGGGATGCACCTGCCACTCCCTGCCCAGGGCCAGGGAGGCGCGGGCGGTGTTGTTCGTGCAATTGATCCATACGGGGCAGTCGCCCTCGCGGAAGGGCGCCAGGATCTCGACCAGGGTGTGACTGACGCTTTTTTCCACGGGACGCCGGCCGAGATCGATCTCCAGGCGCTTGGCAAAGATCTCCCGCGCCTGATTGATATCGAAAATCTTCTCCACCCCGATGCGGAAGCCCCCGGTGTATTCGTCGGCGCTGGCCGTGCCCTCCACCACGATGAGGCGGTCCTTGACGAGATGATCGCGGTAGCTGCGGTAGGCCTCGGCGAAGACGGCCAGTTCCAGGCGCCCGGTGCCGTCGTCCAGGGTCACGAAGGCGAAACGCTCGCCCCGCTTGGTGTTCATGGCGCGCATGGCGACGATCAGGCCGGCGATGACGACCCTCTGCTCGCGGCGCGGATTGAGGTCCTTGATGCGCGCCGTGATGAATGCCGCCAGCTCCTTCTCATAGCGCGCCACGGGATGGCCGGTGAGGTACAGGCCCAGGGTTTCCTTCTCGCCCAGCAGGCGCTGCTCCTCGCTCCAGGGCTGAATATCCGGTATTTCCACGCGGCACTGAACCGCCCCATCCGGCGCAGGCCCCATGGCGGCGCCGAAGAGATCGCTCTGTCCCGCGGCCTGGTCACGCAGGTGGCGCTCCGCCATCTGCAGGGTCTTGCCCAGCAACGCCATGGTGCGCGCCCGGTTGTCGTCGAAGACATCCAGGGCGCCGCACCGGATGAGGGCCTCCAATACGCGGCGGTTGGCCTTGCGCAGGTCGATGCGCTTGCACAGGTCCAGCAGGTCGCGGAACTCGCCATGCCGGCGGCGCTCTTCCAGGATGCCGTCGAGGGCCGCGGCCCCCACGCCCTTGATGGCGCCCAGGCCATAGAGAATCGTGTCGTCGTCACTGACGGTGAAGACGTAGTCGCAGCGGTTGATATTGGGAGGCTCCACCGCCAGGCCCATGCAGCGGCATTCGTCCATGAACATGACGATCTTGTCCGTATTGTCCATGTCCGAGGACAACACGGCGGCCATGAAGGCGGCGGGATAATGGGCCTTGAGCCATGCGGTCTGGTAGGCGATGAGGGCGTAGGCTGCGGAATGCGACTTGTTGAAACCATAACCGGCGAACTTCTCCATGAGATCGAAGATGTAGGCCGCCTGCTCGCGCTCCACCCCACGCCCTTCCGCGCCTTCCAGAAAGATACTGCGCTGCTTGGCCATCTCCTCTGGCTTCTTCTTGCCCATGGCGCGCCTGAGCAGGTCGGCCTGCCCCAGGGTATAGCCCGCCAGCACCTGGGCGATCTGCATGACCTGTTCCTGGTAAAGGATCACGCCGTAGGTGGGCTTCAGGATGGGCTCCAGCTCGGGATGGGGATAGTTGACGCGCGCTCGGCCATGCTTGCGGTCGATGAAGTCGTCCACCATGCCGGACTGCAGGGGGCCGGGCCGGAAAAGGGCCACCAGGGCGATGATGTCCTCGAAACAATCGGGCTGCTGGCGCTTGATGAGATCTTTCATGCCGCGCGACTCGAGCTGGAAGACGGCCGTGGTCTGGCTGCTTTTGAGTAATTCGTAGGTCGCCTCGTCGTCGAGGGGTATGGCGTCGATATCGACCGGCGGCCCGCCCCTGTCGGCAAGCTGGCGGTTGATGGTCTTGACGGCCCAGTCGATGATGGTCAGGGTGCGCAGGCCCAGGAAATCGAACTTCACCAGCCCCACTGCCTCGATATCGTCCTTGTCCAGTTGGGTGACCGGCGCCGTGGAGCCCTGTTCACAGTACAGCGGCGTGAAATCCGTCAGGGCCGAGGGGGCGATCACCACGCCACCGGCATGTTTTCCCGCGTTGCGCGCCAAGCCTTCCAGGGAACGGGCCAGCTCGATGAGGGCATGGACATCCTCTTCCTCTTCGTAGCGGCGGCGCAGCTGCTCTTCCTGTTCCAGGGCCTTATCCAGGGTGATCCCCAGATCGAAGGGAATCAGCTTGGCGATCTGGTCCACGAAGCCGTAGGGGTTGCCCAGCACCCGCCCCACGTCGCGCACCACCGCCTTGGCGGCCATGGTGCCGTAGGTGATGATCTGCGCCACGCGCTCGCGGCCATAGCGTTCCGCCACGTACTCGATGACCCGGTCGCGCCCGTCCATGCAGAAATCCACGTCGAAATCCGGCAGGGAGACGCGCTCAGGATTGAGAAAACGCTCGAATAGCAGATCGTAAGCCAATGGATCCAGGTTGGTAATTCCCAGAGCATAGGCCACCAGCGAACCGGCGCCCGAGCCCCTGCCAGGCCCTACCGGCACATCATTCTCCCGCGCCCAGCGGATAAAATCGGCGACGATGAGAAAATAGCCGGGAAAACCCATGTTGTTGATGACTTCCAGTTCGTGATCGAGGCGCTCATGATAGCTACGTCGCTTCTCCTCTTGATCCTCATCGTCACTTCCCAGAATCACGGTCAAACGCTGCTCCAGCCCCTCCCGCACCTGCTGGGTGAAATAACGGGTGGTGGTCATCCCCTCGGGAACGGGAAACTCAGGCAAGACATTCTCGCCCAGCGTCAGCTCCAGATTGCAGCGGCGCGCGATCTCCACCGTGTTTTCCAGAGCCTCCGGGATATCCTCGAATAGCGCGGACATTTCCTCAGGCGTGCGCAGGTACTGCTGGTCGCTGTAGAGGCGTGGGCGGCGTGGATCGTGCAGCGTACGACCGTCGTGAATGCACACCCGGGCCTCGTGGGCCTCGAAATCCTCACGCCGCAAAAAACGCACATCGTTGCTGGCCACCACGGGCGCGCCGCTCTTCATGGCCAATTCCACAACGGCGTGCAGATAGTCCTCCTCGGGGACGCGGCCGGTACGCTGGAGTTGGAGATAGTAGCGCCCCGGAAACAGCTGCTCCCACTCACTCAGGTATCGCGCCGCCAGCTCCCCTTTGCCAGCCAGCAGGGCCTGCCCCACATCACCTTCGTGGCCACCCGACAGGGCGATCAGACCCCCGCTGTGACCGTGCAGCCATTCCCGCTGAATATAGGGCGCCCCCTGAGACTGCCCCCTGAGATAGGCCATGGAAATGAGACGGGTCAGATTGAGGTAGCCCTGGTGATCCTGGCACAGCAGAACCAGACGCGCCGGCCTGGCCAATGTTATATCCTGCAATCTGAGATCGACACCGACGATGGGCTTGACGCCAGCGGCGATGGCCGCGCGGTAGAACTTGACCAGGGCAAACAGATTACACTGATCCGTAACGGCCACGGCAGGCATGCCCGCGTCGGCCACCCGGCTCACCAGGGGCTTGACGCGCACCAGGCCGTCGATCAGGGAGTACTCGGAATGGAGATGCAGATGAACAAACGTATTGGCCATGAAGAACTATTCTAACGGTTCCACACACAGTCCGCGAGCGGCCAGACACGCTTTCACCGGCCCATAGGAACGGCGGTGGTGGGGAGTCACGCCTTTTTCATACAAGGCCGTTATGTGGGCCTTGGTGGGATATCCCTTGTGCTGGGCCAGTCCGTAGCCCGGGTATCTGGCATCCAGTTCAGCCATTTCCCTGTCACGCGCCACTTTGGCCAGGATGGACGCGGCGGCAATGGCCTCGACCTTCTGGTCGCCCTTGACGATGGCCTCGGCGGGACAATGGAATTCCGGGCAGCGGTTCCCATCCACCAGCACCCGTTGCGGATTGACAGAAAGCCCCATGACGGCGCGCTGCATGGCACGCAAGGTCGCCTGCAGAATATTGAGGCGGTCGATCTCGGCCACATCGGCCCGTCCTATGGACCAGGCGAGAGCCTGATGGCGAATCCTGTCAGCCAGCAGTTCACGACGCGAGGCAGACAATTGTTTGGAATCCCTGATGCCTTCGACCGGCTGTTCTGGATCGAGTATCACCGCCGCCGCAATCACCGGGCCGGCCAGGGGGCCTCGTCCCGCCTCGTCCACACCTGCCATCAACAATATCACCCGCCCCCAGGAAAATTAATGCAGAGTCAATAAAACAGATTTGTAACTTATTGATTTTACAGAACCATCAAGACAAGCAATCAGACGGGCTTGGCCGCGCACATGATCGCAGCCGTCGCCACGACCTGGCCATCCACGCGCGCCTCGCTCTCGAAACGCCACACATTGCGCATGTTGCGCGTTACAGACACATCCAGGATCAACTGATCCCCAGGCTCGACGGGACGCCTGAAACGGGCGTTATCGATGCCGACAAAATAGTACAGCGTCTCATCGTCGGGAGTGGATTCCGTACTGATAAAAGCCAGTATTCCAGTGGCCTGGGCCAGGGCCTCCAGGATCAATACCC
This sequence comes from Gammaproteobacteria bacterium, assembly GCA_026982565.1. Taxonomy (GTDB): domain Bacteria; phylum Pseudomonadota; class Gammaproteobacteria; order SZUA-140; family SZUA-140; genus SZUA-140. The sequence continues at coordinate 33,908 of JALSGV010000183.1, read as the reverse complement.
CCGGCATGACCGGCCGGACAGGAAAGTGTCCGGTAAAATAAGGCTCGTTATAGGACACATTCTTGAGCGCGGTCAGAGATTCTCCTGACGTGTACTCGATAACCCGATCGACCATCAAAAAGGGATAGCGGTGTGGCAGCAGCTTCAGGATCTTGTTGATATCGATAGCCGATTCCATCGGCGTGGTATTGATTTTTTCCCGCGTCATAAAATGCTTTCCGTTTATTGTCGTTTTCCCCGGGCGCCTGCCGGACACATGGAATCTGCGCAAAACGTGATGGGATGGATTTACCTGCCCTACAAACCGGCGGCAAAGTCACGCAATTGCGGTCTATTCATGCCCCCCGGCTGGAAGCGGTAACTCAAGGTTCCCCTGCTGAAGTCTTGCTGATTTCGCCCAGGCCTTTCAGTACGATATCCGTGATATCGAGCGCGGGATTGGCGAACGCAATACCCTCGTATAGAATAAGGTCATAGTTGCCATCACGGCCCACTTTCTCGATGGCCTGCTTGATCTGATCCTGCAGGGTGCCTATGGCGTCGTTACGGCGCAAATTGATATCCTCACGGAACTCCTCCTGCTTGCGCCTGAATTCCCTTTTCTTGGCCAGGATATCCACGCTCATACGCTTGCGTTCTGACTCACTCATGACGGCGCCGTCTCGCGCCAGACGATCTTCCAACGCCTTCAGCTCGTTTTGAATAACGATCATCTCCTCTTCACGGGGCGCAAACTCCCTCTTCAGCTGCTCAGTGGCGGCGCGCGCCTGCGGCGCCTCTTCCAATAAACGGCCCGTATCCACGTAGCCGATCTTGAGACCTGCCGCCACCGATACTGAGCTTGCCAGGATCAGGACACCTGCAGCAAGAATATTCATAACCTGAAATTGTCTATTCAACTCATTACTCCAAATTGCTAGAAACCTGGTGTACCCAATGTAAACTGGAATTTCTCCACCCTGTCACCATCCTGGTCATTCAGTGGAATACCGTAGCTGAAAGTCAGCGGCGCCATCGGCGTCAGCCACTTGACCGACAACCCCGCAGAATAACGCAGTTCGTCGCCATTGAAACTATCAACACGCTCAAAGACACTACCAATATCAAAGAATGCGCTCAGACGCAATGATTTATTGTCCTCGGCAAAAGGCGCCGGAAAGATAAACTCCGCACTTCCCACAACCTTGAAGGAACCACCCACGGGAGAACCGTCTTCATTAGGTCCCAGGGTATTGCTCCTGAAACCCCGCACTGAGGAAACACCTCCCGCATAGTAGCGTTCCCAGAAAGGCAGCTCGCTGGTTTCACCATAACCGTCTCCAAGGCCGATATCCGCTCTCAGCTGGAAGGTGTAATCCTCAATGAGCGAGAAATAGTGGGTCTCGCGCAGGCGGATCTTGTAGAACTCCAGATTGCCTACAGGCAGTGAGATATCCGAGGAGACTGCTCGGTAAGTGCCACGATCCGGGAAAATCGCCCGGTTACGCGTATCATAGGACCAGGTCAGATTCAGCTTATAGGCGTCAAAATCATCACCGTTCTCCGCGATGAAATCCAGGAAGGAATCAGGCGTGAACTCGGAGGTATCCAGCCTGGTGTTTTCATAGCCTACGGAAGTCGTTATGCGGTTGAATTCGCTCAATGGTATACCGTAATTGACGCTGGCGCCGTAGACATCGGATGTATAACGCCCCACGTTGGCGTTGCGTGCATTGGTGGAGCGGCTGAAGACCCTGAAACCGCGGCTGACACCGTCGATAGTGTAATAGGGATTGGTATAGGAAAAACTGTAGATTTTATTGACAGCACCATTATTGACCGTGGCTGTTACACGATTCCCCGTTCCGAAGATATTGTTCTGGCTGATGCTGGCATTGATCAGCAACCCCTGGGTCTGGGAATAACCGACACCCGCGCTGATGCTGCCCGATGAGCGCTCATTGACACTAATGTTCACGTCCACCTGATCGGCAACGCCGGGAACCGATGGCGTCTCCACATTGACCTCGTCGAAATAACCCAGCCGTTGCAGCCTGATCTTGGAGCGGTTGATTTTTTCCATGGATATCCAGCCCGCCTCCATCTGCCGCAGCTCACGCCTTACTACGCTGTCACGGGTGCGCATATTGCCCGAGATATTGATGCGGTTGACATAGATACGCTGCCCGGGGTCGATAAAGAAGGTCAGCAGCACCTCACGCTTTTCCTCATCGATATCCGGCGATGTGTTGACATTGGCAAAGGCATAGCCTTCCCGTCCGATGCGTTCGGTGAGAGCAGCCGTGCTCTCGGTGATGGCGCGCCGTGAAAAGAAGTCACCCGGTTTGATGGGGATCAGGGCGCGCAACACCGGCTCGGAGACAATCAGGTCTCCCGCCAGCTTGACGTCGCTGACGGTGTATTTTTCGCCCTCGCTGACATTGATGGTGACATAGACATCTTTCTTGTCAGGCGAAATGGTCACCTGGGTGGAGTCGATGCTGAACTTGATATGCCCGCGATCCAGGTAAAAGGAACGCAGTGACTCCAGATCCCCGGACAGCCGCTGCCGGGAATATTGGTCGTTGTTGGTGAGAAAAGAAAGGATGGTCGGCGATCCCAATTGAAACACATCGAGCAGTTCGGCATCGCTATAAACGCGGTTGCCGACAATATTGATACGGCGAATCTTGGCGATACTGCCTTCTGCGATATCGATGCTCAGATCGACGCGGTTGTCATCCAGGGGCGTAACCTTGGACTTTATTTTCACCCCATATTTCCCCTGGGAAAAGTACTGCCGCTCCAGCTCCTTCTCCACCTTGTCCAGGGACGAGCGGTCGAAGACCCGCCCCTCAGCCAGGCCGATATTCTTCAGGGCGTCCATGAGTTGGTCCGTCTCGATGTCCTTGTTACCGGAAATCTCGATCTTCGCAATGGCAGGCCGCTCCCGCACGATGATCACCAGGGTGTCGCCCTGGCGCGCCAGGCGTACGTCATTAAAGAATCCCGTCTTGAAAAGCGCCCTGATGGTATCGGCTGAACGTTTCTCATCGAGTTCATCACCCACCTCGACAGGCAGATAATTCAGCACCGTGCCCACGGTAATACGCTGCAGGCCTTCTACCTTGAAATCCTTGACGATGAAAGGTTCGAAAGCCCATGCCGGCGCCATCAGCACGAGCACGAGAACACAGAAAAAAAGGAAGCGCCTGATCGCGGCCATCGTGCCTTACCGCTGCCGCCCGGTCATGAATTGAAGACTTGCACGAGATCGTTATAGAAGGCGAGCACCATCACGCCCAGCAATATAACGATACCGATCCGCTGTCCCATGGCCTGCGCAGCCTCTGACACCGGACTGCCCTTGAAGAATTCGATGATGTAGTACAGCAGATGCCCCCCATCGAGGATGGGAATGGGAAGCAGGTTCAGCACTCCCAGGCTGATACTGATGAGGGCCAGAAAACCGAGAAAGGAAATAAAACCGACACTGGCGGAATACCCGGCATACTGGGCAATGCTGATAGGGCCACCGATGTTGGTGACGGATACGTTGCCCGCGATCATCTCCCACAGCATGCGCCCGGTGAGAATGGTCATATCCCACGTCCTGTGCCCCGCCATGACCATACTACCCCCGATTGAATGGCGCTCGACGGCCTCCATCTCGCGCACGATCTCCTCGGGATATTCGACCGCCGCTCCAATACGCCCGAATTCACCTGCCTCGGACTGAACGACCGCGGGTTGCAATTCCATATGCAGGGTGCGCCCTTGGCGCTCAACCTCCACCTGCATGACCTGCCCCGGATGCTGCCTAACCAATTCCACCCATTCCCGCCACCCAGCGACGGGCTCGCCTTCCACGGAAACGATGCGATCACCCTTTTGCAGACCGGCCTGTTCGGCTGGCCCGCCCGTCTCCAGCCCCCCGATAACGGGCGGTATATGGGGTGTATAACGCTGAAACCCCAGATTCTCGATCACATTGGATTTATCCACCCCCTCCGGCATGAGATTGAGATCGAGAATACGCAGGCGCTCATTGCCAAGCTCATCACGCACATTCACCTTGACGACCCCGCCATCGAGGCTCTTTTCGATCAATAACATGAAGGCGCTACTCCATGTGAACACTTCCTTGCCATCGATGCGCAGTATCGTGTCCCCGTGGCGAAAGCCTCCCTGTTCCGCGATGCTGCCGGGATCGACCTCGCCGATAATGGGCTTGACGCCGGGAATTCCCACAACGAACATGAGCCAGTAGAGGATAAAGGCCAGCAGGAAATTGAACAGGGGACCGGCGGCAACAATGGCGAAGCGGCTGCCCAAGGGCTTGCGGTTGAATGCGCGGTGGAGTTCATTTTCCTCCACAGGCCCCTCGCGCTCATCGAGCATCTGCACATACCCCCCCAGAGGCAGCGCCGCAATGACATATTCCGTTTCATCACCCTTGCGGCGCCATGTCCACAGGGGCCTGCCAAAGCCGACAGAGAAGCGCAGCACCTTGACGCCCAGGCGCCGAGCCACCCAGAAGTGCCCGAATTCATGAACGGTAATGAGAACCCCGAGGGCCACGATAAAAAAGAAGGCAGACGAAAAAAATGTACTCATTTGCAATAGTCGCTCTTGATTCCCTTGATGATCTCCCTGGCATGCTCCCTGGCGCGCTGGTCATCATGAAGCACTTCCTCAATTGAGGCCGCCTGCCGGGGAGAAAGCTCATCCAGCGCCCTGCGTATGACCCGGGGTATGTCCGGAAACAGGATGGCGTTATCGAGGAATGCGGACACCGCTTCCTCATTGGCGGCATTCATGATTACCGCTGCCGTGTCGTCCCTGCTGGCCGCCTCGAAAGCATAGGCCAGGCACGGGAACCGTTCCAGGTCCGGCGCCTCGAAATCCAGGCGTGCGATCTCAAACAGATCCAGGCGCTCTGCCCCGGATTCGATGCGCTTGGGCCACGCCAGGGCATGGGCAATGGGAATGCGCATATCAGGCGCCCCCAGTTGCGCCAATACGGAACCATCCAGGTATTCTACCATGGAGTGAATGACGCTCTGGGGATGAATCACCACCTGCACCTTGTCCGGGGTGGTGCTGAACAGCAGGCAGGCCTCGATCACTTCCAGTCCCTTGTTCATCATGGTGGCCGAATCCACGGAGATCTTGCGCCCCATGGCCCAGTTGGGGTGGGCGCAGGCCTGGTCGGGGGTAATGGAGGGAAATTCCTCTGCGGGAACCTGAAGAAACGGCCCGCCCGACGAAGTCAGCATGATGCGTTGCACGCCCACTTCGGCCAGACCGTCCTCGAACCCCGCCGGCATGCACTGGAAGATGGCATTGTGCTCGCTGTCGATAGGCAGCAGCTCCGCCCCGTTACCGCGCACCTCCTCCATGAAGATATGCCCCGCCACCACCAGGGCCTCCTTGTTGGCCAGCAGGATGCGTTTGCCGCTGCGCGCCGCCGCCAGTGTGGGCAGCAGGCCCGCCGCCCCCACGATGGCCGCCATGACGATATCCACTTGCTCCAGCGCCGCAACCTGTTCCAGGCCCGCCACACCGGACAATACCTGCACATCGGGCATGTCGTCACGCAGGCGCCCGGCAAGCTGCTCAGCGGCGATCTCATTGGCCATCACGGCATATTGCGGCTGAAAGGCCTGGCACTGGCGATAAAGGCGCTCCACCTCGGAATTGGCCGTCAGGGCCACGATGCGGTATTCCCCGGGATAGCGGGACATCACATCCAGGGTGTTGATGCCGATTGAGCCCGTCGCGCCCAGGATAGTCACGCCCTTCACAGACTGACCCCCAACAACAACAGTCCCAGAACGAACACGGGGGCGGCAGCGGTGAGGCTGTCGATGCGGTCCAGCACGCCGCCATGACCGGGCAGAATGCGGCCGCTGTCCTTGACGCCCCGGCGCCGCTTCATCAGGCTCTCCAACAAGTCGCCCACGATTGAGAACATGGCAGTGACAACCCCCAGCAATACGAAAGACAGCAGGTTGCCCCAATCATAATCCATCAGCCAGGCGGCCACTGCCATGGTCACCACCACTACGGCCAGCCCACCACTCGCTCCCTCCCAGGTCTTCCCCGGGCTGATATGAGGCGCCAGTTTGCGCCGCCCCCAGCGCCGCCCCGCGAAATAGGCGCCGCTGTCGGCCCCCCACACGATGACGAACAGGGACAGCATCAGATAGAGACCGGGCGTGCCGTTACGATGCAACAGCACCAGGGCCATCCAGGTTGGGACCAGCACCAAGAAGCCTATGAACAACAACCGCCTGTCGGGGCTGTCCACCTCCCCGCCGCCAGGGGGCTCAGCCTGTGCTTCGGCATGGTTGATCCACATGAGGGCGCCCATCCACCATGTCAGGGCCAGCGCCAGCACGCCATAGACCAGCATGGGGATCTGCATGAGGGGATAGAGCAACACGATGACGGTGGCGACGGCAGCCACATAGGCCGTGCGTAAGGAGCAGTTTTGCAGGCCCGCCAGGGCCGACCATTCCCATGCACCGATGGCCACGACGAAAAGGAACACCAGGGCCAGCAGATGGGTGGGCAAGGCAAATACGGCCCACAGGAACAGTGGCGCCAGGACGGCTGCCGTCATCAGGCGTTGCTTAAGCACCCTGCATGTGCTCCACTTGCTCTCCGGTATGACCGAAGCGGCGCTGGCGCTTGGCAAAGGAATCCAACGCCAGCTCGAAGGCCTGTTCCTTGAAATCTGGCCACAGGGTATCGGTGAAATACAGTTCCGTGTAGGCCAGTTGCCACAACAGGAAATTACTCACCCGCTGCTCGCCGCCAGTGCGGATGAAGAGATCAGGCTCGGGCAGGTCATGGAGGGCCATGCAGGAATGCATCAGCGCTACATCGATCTGTTCGCAGTCCACCTCACCGTCTCTTACCCGCCTTGCCACCTCCTTCGCCGCCTGGGTAATATCCCAACGCCCGCCATAGTTGATGGCAACCACCAGCACCAGTCCAGTATTGTTACAGGTGAGCTTCTCCGCCTCCTTGATCTTTTCCGACAATTTGGGCGAAAAGGCGTGGTGATCGCCGATAAAGCGTAACTTTACATTGTTGTCGTGGAGCTTACTCACTTGGCGCTGCAAGGAGGTCAGCAGCAGGTCCATGAGCAGGCTGACCTCTTCCTCGGGCCGGCGCCAGTTCTCGCTGCTGAAGGCAAACAGCGTGAGCACCTCGATACCCTTGTTGGCGCAATACCGCACGATGCTGCGCACCGCCTCGACACCGGCCTTGTGCCCGGCAAAACGCGGCATGTAGCGCTTCTTGGCCCAGCGGCCATTACCATCCATGATGATGGCGACGTGGCGAGGGAGCTTCAGTGACGCCCTGGCAACATCAATCTGGGTCTCATTGATAGACATGGTTCTGCAACGGTGATTATTGTAAGTGGAACCCGATTCATTTCCCGCCAATTGTTCAGGCCGCTGTTTCTTTTGCAGCCCGGGTTCTTCTAATTTCCCGCAGGGCTGTCGCGTCTCCCCCGCCTGCATGAAGCAATCAGATTTCCATCAACTCGGCTTCTTTTTCCGCAAGCAGTTTGTCGACCTCGGCGATAAATTGGTCCGTCATTTTCTGGATGGCTTCCGCTGCGCGGCGCTCCTCGTCCTCTGAAATCTCTTTTTCCTTGAGCAGGGCCTTGAAATCGCTGTTGGCGTCGCGGCGGATATTACGGACGGCCACGCGGGCGGATTCCGCCTCCGCCTTGACGATGCGCGTCATTTCCTTGCGCCGCTCCTCCGTCAGCGGTGGCAGGTTGACGCGAATCACATTGCCCGATGTAGAGGGGTTGAGCCCCAGGTCGGAGGTGGCAATGGCCTTTTCCACCACCGGCACCATGTGCTTCTCCCAGGGTGTAACCGTAAGCATGCGGGAATCGCCCACTGCCACGTTGGCCACTTGATTGAGAGGCACTTCGTCACCGTAATAGGGCACCTTGATGTGATCCAGCAGGCTGGTATGGGCGCGCCCGGTGCGAATCTTGGCAAAATCGTGCTTGAGGGCCGTTATACTCTTGCTCATGCGCTCCCTGGCATCCTGCGTGATGTCTTCGATCATATTGTTTTCTCCCTACTCGACCAGCGTTCCCACATCTTCACCCATGACCACCTGCTTCAACACGCCAGGGCGTGTGATATTGAAGACCCGTAGAGGCATGTGATTGTCGCGGCACAGTACGATGGCCGTGGCATCCATCACATTGAGCTTCTCCGCAAGCACCCTGTCATAGCTCAGGAGCCGGTAGAATTCTGCCTCCGGATCCTTGTTGGGATCACTGGAGTAGACACCGTCCACCTTGGTGGCCTTGAAAACGGCATCGGCGGAAATCTCGATGCCACGCAGACTGGCCGCGGAATCCGTGGTAAAAAATGGATTGCCGGTGCCAGCGGCAAAGACCACCACCCGCCCCTTTTCCAGATGGCGGATGGCGCGGCGGCGGATGTAGTCCTCACAGATCTGATTGACCTTGACCGCCGACATGACGCGCGCGTGCATGCCCAGTTTTTCCAAGGCATCCTGCATGGCCAGGGCATTGATGATGGTGGCCAGCATACCCATGTGATCGGCGGTGACACGCTCCACGCCGGCCTCCGCCAGTTGCGCGCCGCGGAAGATATTGCCGCCACCCACTACCAAGGCGACCTGGACCCCGATCTTGATGAGTTCGCCGATCTCTCCGGCAATGCGCTCGATGACGGCGGGATTCACACCGCTCTCGTCGTCGCCCATCAACGCCTCGCCACTCAACTTGAGCAGTATGCGCCGGTACACCGGCCCAATCGGAGAAGCGGCGCTGTCCTGCATGCCTAGGCCCCTTGCACCTGCGCCATGACCTCTGCAGCAAAATCCTCTTCGGCCTTTTCGATGCCCTCGCCCACCTCAAAGCGTTCGAACCTCAATACGGTGGCAGAGGCGCCGTCCAGCAGCTTGCCTACACTGATATCGGGATCCTTGACGAAGGGCTGACCCAGCAAGGTGATCTCGGCCAGGTATTTACGCAGGCGTCCACCCACCATTTTTTCGATGATCTCCGGTGGCTTGCCAGATTCCGCAGCCTGAGCGGTGATGATCTCCTTTTCCTTGTCGAGCAGTTCGGCAGGGACATCGTCCTCGCTGATGGCCTCGGGACGGCTGGCGGCGATATGCATGGCGATATCCTTGGCCACGGTCTCGTCACCACCTTTCATTTCGAGCATGACGCCGATCTTGCTGCCGTGCAGATAGCCACCGATGCGGCTGCCTTCCTCCCGCGCGGCATAGATGGCGAAGCGGCGTACGTTGATATTCTCGCCGATCTTGGCAATCAGCGCCTTGCGCGCTGTTTCCACATCCATGTCCCCGGAAAAGGCCAGGGCCAGCAGCGACTGGATATCTCCAGGCTGCTCGTCGAGCAGTTTCTGCATCAGCGCCTTGGCGAAATCCTGAAAATCGTCGCCCTTGGCCACGAAGTCCGTTTCACAGTTGACCTCGAGCATGGCGCCCAGCTTGCCGTCATCCGACATCTGCATGAAAATGCCACCCTCCGCGGCGGTGCGTCCGGACTTCTTGCCTGCCTTGGCCAAACCCGACTTGCGCATCAGTTCAATGGCCGCCTCGATGTCCCCATTGGTCTCCACCAAAGCCTTCTTACACTCCATCATGCCTGAGCCGGTACGCTCACGGAGTTCCTTAACCTGTGCTGCTGTAATACTCATTGCTGTAACCTCGTCACAAATTCCTTAAATGAACATCTTCATGCCTGAGCGGGCCGGGCCACGCCGGTCAGCGCCTCACTCCGCCTTGCTGGCGGCAACTTCGGCGACTTCCGCCTGGGCAGGTGGTGCAGACTCGGCCGCTGCTTCCTCGACCTCAGGCGCCTTATCTTCACCATCGGCCTTCTTGCCGGATGCACTCTTGCCCTTGCTCTTCACGTCGACCTTCTTGCCAGTGAGCTTCGATTTCGTCTCCTCGACAGCTGGTGTCTCCTCCCCGATTTCGACGAAGTCGTCTTCCTGCCCGGCCAATTGCGCCAGGCTTGCGCGTCCTTCCAGGATAGCATCGGCGGCGGCGCTCACATACAGCTTGATGGAACGGATGGCGTCGTCATTGCCGGGAATGATGTAGTCGATGTTGGCGGGGCTGTTGTTGGTATCCACAACGCCGATCACGGGGATGCCAATCTTGACCGCTTCGTTGACGGCGATCTTCTCGTGACCCACGTCGATCACGAACAGGGCGTCGGGCAGACCATTCATGTCCTTGATGCCGCCCAAGCTGCGCTCCAGCTTGTCCAGTTCGCGCCGCAGGCCCAGCGTCTCCTTCTTGCTCAGGCGTTCCACAGTGCCATCGGCAAACATGTTTTCCAGTTCCTTGAGGCGGCGGATGGAGAGCTTCAGGGTCTTGTAGTTGGTGAGCATGCCACCCATCCAGCGCTGGTCCACATAGGGCATGCCACAACGGATGGCCTCTTCCTTGACGGTTTCGCGGGCGGCGCGCTTGGTGCCCACGAACAGGATCTGGCCCTTGTTGGCGGCCAGGCTGCCGAGAAAATTCATGGCTTCATTGAACAGGGGCAGGGTCTGCTCGAGATTGATGATGTGAATCTTGCTGCGCTCCCCGAAGATGTAGGGGGCCATTTTGGGGTTCCAGAAACGGGTCTGGTGTCCGAAGTGCACGCCAGCTTCCAGCATCTGACGCATGGTTACGTTAGACATCTATTTACTTCTCCTTTTGCGGGTTGGGCCTCCACACACCCCATGCGTCCACCCTGTCGGGCACCCAGACACATGTGCCGGTGTGTGTGCGATTTTTACCTGGATCCGCCGTATGATGGCGTTCAGGCGCTCTTGCGGCCACAATTTAGTGGCCAGGCGCGTTTATACCATAAACTGTATTTCATCACAATACAGCCACCGCTGCGTGCCGCTGTGGGGATTCCCACTGTTCACTGCAGACTTGGGGAAGTACGCTGTGCTATGGTTGCGCTTTGTCGTGAGACAGGCATAAACCCAGGAAAGCATAAGGTTTCTTTCCGCCACCGGCAGGGCGTCCGATCCGGGCCGGCGCAGCGGGGAGAAGCGGCAAAAGGCATTACAAAACAACTGGCAAGGTCAATGGCCATACACATCAAAACAGCGGAAGAAATCGAGAAAATGCGCACCGCCGGGCGTCTTGCAGCGGAGGTCCTGGAAATGATTGCGCCCCATGTCAAACCCGGCATCACCACGGAGGAACTGGACCGGATCTGTCACGATTACATCGTCAACGAGCAAGCGGCCATCCCCGCCCCACTCAATTACCATGGTTTCCCCAAGTCCATCTGCACTTCAGTCAACCACCAGGTGTGCCACGGCATCCCTGGAAAACGCGCACTCAAATCCGGGGATATCATCAATATCGATATCACCGTCATCAAGGACGAGTTTCACGGCGACACCAGCAGGATGTTCCTGGTGGGTGAAGCCTCGGTCATGGCCAAACGCATCACCCGCATCAGCTATGAATGCATGCGCATCGGCATCGAGATGGTCAAACCCGGCGTCCATCTGGGTGATATCGGTTACGCCATCCAGCGCCATGCCGAATCCAACAACACCTCCATCGTGCGGGAATACTGCGGCCATGGCATCGGGCGCGCCTTTCACGAGGAGCCCCAGGTGCTGCACTACGGCAGACCAGGCACGGGCATTGTTTTGGAAGCGGGCATGACCTTCACCATCGAGCCCATGGTCAATGTGGGAAAACGCCACGTCAAGCTGCTGCCGGACCAATGGACGGTAATCACCAAGGACCGCAGCCTGTCCGCCCAATGGGAACATACCGTGCTCGTCACCCCCACTGGTTTCGAGGTACTCACCCTGCTCCCCGGCCAGACACTCTGACATGCAACTATTTTCCCCCGAAACCTTTGAACAGGCCCTGGACCAGGCCGAGTCCCCTCTAGCCGTGTACCGCCAAGCCCTGAAGACGACAAACGAGAGTCTGCGCGAACACTTTCTGAATGGCATGCACGTCGACAAACTGGTGCGGGAGCGTGCCCATGTCATCGACGCGCTCCTTACCCGGGCCTGGCGGCGGTTCTTTCATGCGCAGGAGCCGGGCAGCGCCCTGGTGGCTGTGGGCGGTTACGGCCGCGGTGAATTACACCCCGCCTCCGATATCGATCTGCTCATACTCATCGCCCCGGACAGCCATGACTACTATCAGGATGGCATCGAAAAATTCCTTACCTTCATGTGGGACCTGGGCCTGGAGATCGGCCACAGTGTGCGCACAGTAGAGGAATGTGCCGAGAATGCCGCCCAGGACATCACGGTCATCACCAACCTGATGGAGTCCCGCCTCCTCATCGGGGATGCCGGACTCTACGAGGCCATGCGCGGCGGCACCGCACCCGACCGCATCTGGCCCGTGGACGAATTCTTCTCGGCCAAGGTGGCGGAACAGGAAAAGCGTCACAGCAAATACTATGACACGGCCTACAACCTGGAACCCAATGTCAAAGAAGGGCCCGGCGGCCTGCGCGACATACAGAACATCGCCTGGGTGGCCATGCGCCATTTCGGCGCCACCAACCTGCGGGATCTGGTGCGTCACCAGTTCCTCACGGAGCAGGAATTCCAGGACCTGAGCAGTGGCCAGAGTTTTTTGTGGAAAGTCCGCTTTGCCCTGCACATTCATACCAGGCGCAACGAAAACCGCCTGCTGTTCGATCACCAGACCGTCCTGGCGGAAATGTTCGGCTACCGGGACGACGAGCGCCATCGCGCCGTCGAGCATTTCATGAAGGACTACTACCGCACCATCACAGAACTCAGCCGTCTCAATGAAATGCTGCTGCAGCATTTCCAGGAGGCCATCCTGTACCGCGACAGGCCTGTGGAGACGAAGCCCATCAACAAACGCTTCAGGATCTGCAACGACTTCATCGAAGTCACTCATGATGGGGTTTTCAAGTACTACCCCTTCGCCCTGCTGGAGATTTTTCTCCATCTGGAACAGCGTCCGCAAATCAAAGGTGTAAGGGCTGCCACCATACGCCTGATTCGCGATCACCGCTATCTCGTCGATGAGAAATTCCGCAACGACCTGCGCTGTCGCAGCCTGTTCATGGAGATCCTGCGCCAGCCGCGGGGCATTACCCACGAACTGCGGCGCATGAACCGTTATGGCATCCTGGCGGCCTATTTTCCCGCCTTCGGCCGAATTGTGGGGCAGATGCAGTTCGACCTTTTCCACGTCTACACGGTGGATGACCATATTCTCATGGTGCTGAGAAACGTCAGACGCTTCACGGTTCCGGAATTCGCCAAGGAACTTCCCTTCTGCAGCAAGCTCATCAGCACTATTCCCAAACTGGAAATACTCTACCTCGCCGCCATGCTGCATGACATCGCCAAGGGGCGTGGCGGCGACCACTCCCGGCTGGGCGAGGAGGATGCCATCGAATTCTGCCGCCACCATGGACTGGGAGAATTCGACACGCGCCTGGTGGCATGGCTGGTGAGGAACCACCTCGTCATGTCCACCACGGCGCAACGCAAGGACATCAGTGATCCGGAGGTGGTCGCCGAATTTGCGGAAACCGTCATTGATCAACTCCATCTCGATTATCTGTACCTGCTCACCGTGGCGGATATCCGCGGCACCAACCCTGCCATCTGGAACAGCTGGAAGGACTCCCTGCTGAGAAATCTCTATAATTCCACCCGCGCCCTGATGAAGCGTGGCTTGGGGGAACCCGTGGAAAAGACCCTGTACGTCAGGGAAAATCAGAAAGAGGCGCTGCAACTCCTCTACGACACACCCGGCAGCCAGGTAAAAACCTTGTGGGACAATCTGGAGGACGACTATTTCCTGCGTCACTCACCCGACGAGATCGCCTGGCATACGCGCGCCATTCTCAATACCCGCGACGAGGATCTGCCGCGCATCGTCGTCCGGGAGGAAACCCTGCGCGGGGGCACTGAGATCTTCATCTACGCCCGGGATCAGAAACACCTTTTCGCCATCACCGCCATGGCCCTGGACCAGATGGGACTCAATATCGTCGATGCCCGCATCATCACCACGCGCAGCAGCTATACCCTGGATACCTTCATCGTGCTCGACAGCATGGGAAATTCCATACACAACCCCGAGCGTATCCACGAGATCATCCTCAACCTCAGGCAGCACCTGATCGGCACCCGGCTGGACGCCATGAAAATCACGCGCCGCGCCCCGCGTCAACTCAAGCATTTCACCATCGACACCCAGGTGCTGTTTAGTTGCGACCGCAAAAACCGCTATACCATCGCTGAACTCATCACCACGGACCGCCCTGGCCTGCTGGCCCGTGTAGGCAGGGCCTTCGTGGAGTGCAACGTCAGGCTGCACAACGCAAAAATCGTCACCTTTGGAGAAAAGGTGGAGGACATATTCTTTATTACCGACCAGGACAATCGACCATTGAAGGAAAACGCACAACTCGAACAATTGCGCGTAACCATCCAGAAATATCTTGAAGAGACATGAACAACGAGAACCAACAGGAAAAAACAAGGACCATATTGGCCTTCTTCATGCTGCCTATCATCATTGCGCTCATTGCCACCCTGGCGGCGCTGGGGGGGGAGAGGGTAACGATCTGGCTGCGTTATGATCGAGAAGGCATTCTGCACGGCGAAATCTGGCGCGTCTTCACTGCCCATATCGTCCACCTGGGATGGCAACACCTCCTCATGAATCTGGCCGGCCTGTTTCTCATCTGGGCATTGTTTGGGCGCATGCTGGGCAACCGCGCCTGGATCATGGTGCTCCTGCTCAGCGCCATCGCCATCACCCTCGGCCTGATGTTTTTCAATATCCATATCCGCTGGTACGTGGGCCTGTCCGGGGTGCTGCATGGCCTGTTCCTCACAGGCGCCCTGCTCGCCATCTACGCGGGCTATCGGGCCGAGATCCTGCTATTGGTATTCATTATCGGAAAACTGGCCTGGGAGCAGCATAACGGCCCCCTGCCGGGCTCCGCCGCCATGGCCGGCGGCAACGTCCTGGTGGATGCCCACCTGTACGGCGCCATCGCCGGGGTGCTGGCAGCGATGTATTTCATCGCCAGAAAAGGCCTCAGAGCAAAATCAAGGGGTCAGAACCCTGGATCCTGATCTTGCTCCGTTTTTCAGGTGTTCTGCTCCCCCCCTGGTCGCCCGCGATCCGGACCTGTCGTCACTGATGCGCGCGCGGCGATCGCCGCGGCAATGATGATCAAGGCGCCTCCCACCCATTCATTGGGCTGCACCACCTCGTCCGTCAGCCATTCCGCGGAGACGGCGCCGGCCACCAGCTCGAACAACAGGATGGTGGCGGAACGGTGCACGGGCATATGGGTCACGCCATAAATGACGGCCAGGGTCATGGCAACGATGCCAATGGCCCCGATACCTGCGGCGGCGCCAATGATATTCGGCTCCACCCGGGGCAATGGCAGCCCCAATAACACAATAAACAGGCCGGCGACCACTATCACGCCCCACCAGCCGACAAGCGCCTTGACCCATACCGAGACTTCCTGCGTCTTGCGCACCACGACGTTGGCTACCGCAAAGGCCAGGCCGGAGGAAATAGCCAGCCAGTCGGCGTGGTCCCGCGGCCAGGGCAGTCCCGTGGACGGATCCCACAACATCACCAAGGCGCCGAGCATGGCCAGTCCGAGGGTGATGCGAGCCAGGAGCGTCAGGGTCTCGCCAAGGAAAAGCCGGCCCAGCAGGACGGTCCAGATGGGGGAGAGATAGAACAGCAGAAGAATGCGCACCACGTTGCCCTCAATAATGGCAAGGATAAAGGCGACATTGGTCCAGCCGCTGGCCAGGGCAAGATAGAACAACAGATGGGGTTGATGGAATGCGCGGCGGTATATCCACAACATGGGCAGGGTGACGGCAAGTGCGGCCCCGTAGATGACGAGGGTGGACCACAAGCCCGGCAGGCCATGCTCTTCCAGCACCCGCAGGGGATACCAGAAAACGCCCCACAAGGTGGCGCTGAACAACAGGCAGGCGACGGGATAGAATGCCATATGCGGTTTGGAAGGCATGGTCGAATGACTTATACTGTTTCGCTTGTTTTTATTTGAATCCTGCTCTCAATCGCCACCGATGAACCCTGGCCTGGACAAGCTGCACCCCTACCCCTTCCAGAAGCTTACCGCCCTGAAAGCGGGCGTGGAACCCCGCCCGGATCTGCCGGCCATCAGTCTCGCCATCGGCGAACCCAAACATGCGCCGCCCGCCTTCATTACAGAAGAGGTTATCTCCCATCTCCACGGCCTGGGACAATATCCCGTGACGCGCGGCTCGCTGGCCCTGCGCGAGGCAATTACAAACTGGCTGTCACGGCGCTTCTCCCTGCCCGAGAACGGCCTCGACCCCGAACGCCACGTCCTGCCCGTCAACGGCACCCGGGAGGCCCTGTTCGCCATTGCCCAGTGCCTGACCGATCCTGGCGGTGATGCCCTGGTCATGATGCCCAACCCCTTCTACCAGATTTACGAAGGGGCCGCCTTGCTGGCAGGCGCTCAACCCTGTTATCTCAACTCAACGGCGGAAACCGGCTGGCTGCCCGATTTCGACGCCGTACCGGCCGCACAGTGGAGCCGTTGCCGCCTGCTCTATATCTGCACCCCGGGCAACCCTTCCGGCCAGGTTATGGATAAGGAAATATTGACCAGGCTGATCGCGCTGTCCGAGCAATATGATTTCATCATTGCCTCGGATGAGTGTTATTCCGAGATCTATCCCGAGGGAAACGCGCCACCGCCCGGGCTGCTCGAAGTGGCCGCCGAAACCGGCAACAGCGAATTCAAACGCTGCCTGGTGTTCCACAGCCTGTCGAAGCGTTCCAATGTCCCCGGCATGCGCTCCGGCTTCGTAGCCGGCGACGCTGCGCTCATCGACGCCTTTTTCCGCTACCGCACCTATCATGGCTGCGCCATGCCGCCCCATGTCCAGGCCGCAAGCATCGTGGCCTGGAACGACGAGGCCCACGTGCGTGACAATCGCGCATTGTATCAGAACAAGTTCGATGCGGTATGTGAAATCCTGCGGCCGGTGCTGGGCGTCGAGCAGCCGGGGGGGGGATTCTACCTGTGGCCGGATGTGGGCATGGATGATACCCTGTTCACCCAGGCATTGTACGCACAGAAAAACGTCACCGTGCTTCCGGGCAGTTTCCTGTCACGGACGCATCAGGATCTCAATCCCGGCCATCGCCATGTGCGCATCGCCATGGTGGCCACCCTGGAGGAATGCACCCAGGCCGCCAGCCGGATACGGGACTTTTTGGAAAACAACCCTTCTTTAACCTGAATTTTAATGGAGAACATCCAATGAGCAATCTGCAAGCCATTATCGAGGAAGCCTTTGAACATCGCGCCGAGATCACCCCGCGCCACGTGGATACCCACGTCAAGGAGGCCGTCAGCACCGTAATGGGGCTGCTGGACAGTGGTGAACTGCGGGTTGCCGAGAAAAAGGATGGCGCCTGGGTCGTCAACCAGTGGCTCAAGAAGGCCGTGCTGCTCTCTTTCCGCATCGAAGACAACACCTTCATGAAAGGCGGCTTCACCAACTATTACGACAAGGTCCCCTCCAAGTTCAGCGATCACAACTCGCGCGACTTCCGGGAGAGCGGCATTCGGGTCGTCCCCCCCGCCGCCGCGCGCCGGGGCGCCTATATCGCCTCCGGCGTGGTGCTCATGCCCTCCTATGTCAACATCGGCGCCTACGTGGACAGCGGCACCATGGTGGACACATGGGCCACGGTGGGTTCCTGTGCCCAGATCGGCAAGAACGTGCACCTCTCCGGCGGGGTGGGCATCGGCGGTGTCCTGGAGCCCCTGCAGGCCAACCCCACCATCATCGAGGACAACTGTTTCATCGGCGCGCGCTCCGAGATCGTGGAGGGCGTCATCGTGGGTGAAGGCGCCGTCATTTCCATGGGCGTCTACATCGGGCAGAGCACCAAGATCTACAACCGCACCACAGGCGAGATCACCTATGGCGAGGTGCCCGCCGGCGCCGTGGTGGTTCCTGGCAGCCTGCCATCCAAGGACGGCAGCCACAGCCTGTACTGCGCCGTCATCATCAAGCAGGTGGACGAAAAGACCCGCAGCAAGGTGGGCATCAACGAGTTGCTCAGGGATATTTGATCACAGGGTAAAGGGTAAAGGGTAAAGGGTAAAGGGCAAAGGGTAAAGGGTAAAGATGAAAGAGAAGAGTAAAGGCTGATGTCAGCGACTTTGGACTTGGCGATGGAATTGATCGCGCGGCCTTCGGTGACGCCGGAGGATGCCGGGTGTCAGGACCTCATGATTGCGCGCCTGGAGAAGCTGGGATTCGAAATCGAGCGTCTGCGCTTTGGGGAAGTGGACAATCTCTGGGCGCGCCGCGGCAAGGACGCGCCGCTGTTCGTCTTTGCCGGTCACACGGACGTGGTGCCGACCGGCCCTCTGGAGCAATGGGACTCAGCCCCTTTTCAACCCGAAATCCGTGAGGGCTATCTCTATGGGCGCGGCAGCGCCGATATGAAGGGCAGTCTGGCCGCCATGGTCACGGCCTGTGAACGCTTCCTGGCCAATCATCGCAATCACGAGGGCTCCATCGCCTTTCTCATCACCAGCGACGAGGAAGGTCCGGGCATCGATGGCACCAGAAAAGTCATCGAGACCTTGATGGAGCGGGGTGAGGCCATCGACTGGTGCCTGGTAGGTGAACCCAGCAGCACTCAGCAGGTGGGTGACGTGGTCAAGAACGGGCGGCGCGGCTCCCTGGGCGGGCGGTTGATCGTTCACGGCACCCAGGGCCATATCGCCTATCCCCACCTGGCGCGCAACCCCATCCACCTGTTCGCGCCCGCCATGGCGGAGCTGTGCGCGCGGCAATGGGACCAGGGCAATGCGTTCTTCCCGCCCACCTCCTTTCAGATATCCAACATCCACGCCGGCACCGGCGCGGACAATGTCATCCCCGGCAGCCTGGAGGTATTGTTCAATTTCCGCTACTCCACGGAAACCACGGACGAGCAGCTCAGGGAAACCGTGGAGGCCGTCCTGACTCGCCACGGACTGGAATACGACCTGACCTGGAAGCTCTCAGGCGCCCCCTTCCTCACGCCCCCGGGCGCCTTGGTGGACGCCGTGCAGGAGGCCATTCAGGAGGTCACCGGGCTGACCACCCGCCTCTCCACCGACGGCGGCACATCCGACGGCCGTTTCATCGCCCCCACGGGTGCCCAGGTCGCCGAACTGGGGCCCGTCAACGCCACCATCCACAAGATCAACGAGTGCGTCCGGGCCAAAGACCTCGACCAACTTTCTTTGATTTATGAGCGCATCTTGCATAAGCTGTTGACTAAGCCCTGACCAGCACAGGCCCAAGGGAGGCATGCCATGACCGAGAAAACCGGAGACAAACGCCGCTTCACCCGCATTTTGCACGATTCCCGCGTCAGCATCAGCAATAACGAGAAAACCTGGCACAGCCAGCTGATCGACATTTCCCTCAAGGGAGCACTGGTCGTCAAGCCTGAAGACTGGCGGGCAAAACAGGGAGACAAGTTCATGCTCGAGATCGAACTGGGCGATTATGCGGACATCGTCATCCGCATGGAAGGGGCGGCCGTCGCCCATGCGGAAGAGGATAGCATCGGTTTCGAATGCCTGGATATCGACGTCAACAGCATCGCTCATCTCAAGCGCCTCATGGAGCTGAACCTGGGAGACGCCGACCTGATTCACCGGGAACTGTACGCACTGGGAAAACTCTCCTGGCCCGTGCATTGACGACAACACTGTTCAATTTGTTTTCAAGCCACCATACCCCACCCGGGCTTGTGCCGCTGCAAGGCTTTTCTTCAATTGATTTGCCCACGTGCTTGCGTGCTGTGGCGTAACCACATCCCTATGCCTGCCTTCCATGGAATACAATTCAGCGTGATGATTGCATTCGATATACCGGTTGGACGCCGGTTGACCTGATGGCTTCTCAAACTGAAAAAACACCACCTGCCCCTTGAGGGGCACAAGTCTGTATCCAAGGGCTGCTTTCTTATAAATCCTGATGATATAAAAGCTTCTCAACGGCACAGGCATGGGTATGTTCATGGCAAAACAGATATGACACACAGCGAGCTTGGCCCACTCCTTTATTCCGTTGCTCAGAAACACTCTCCTGATTCTGCGCCACGCCCCTTTCACAAGCCCCGGGCGGCCTGATATTGTCAGCTTACGGGTACAACCCTGAGTAACGGCCTCCTTTTTTATCACCTTCTGACCCGGCTGTGTTGCATCAAGTAAAAACAACAAGGCCACGCTGTCGCCGGATTGTTCGATCTGACGGGCTATCTCATAGGCTACCATGCCGCCAAAGGAAAACCCTCCCAGGAAATAGGGTCCATGAGGTTGAACTGCGCGGATATCCTCCAAGTACCATCTGGCAAGAGCCTCGATCTGTGTATAGCGGGCGCGATAGCCATCCTGGGCCTGGTGTTGCAAAACATAAAAGGGTTGCTCACCTCCAAGGAACCGCCTGGCCTGATCGCTGGCCCTGGTACCCAGCCCCCAGAAAAAGGGTGGTTTTTCCCCGCTGGACTGAACGGCGGCCAAAGAGGACAATGACAACGCCTGACATGAATCCCCCGTCAGAAGCCTGGCTATCTGCTCAATTGTCCCAGACTCATATATAGTAATCAGGGGAAGATCCCGCTTGTATCTGTTCCTTAAAATGGAAAACAGTCTGGCCGCCAGGAGAGAATGTCCACCCAGGTGGAAAAAATCATCATGAATGCCAATCTTTTTCCTATCAAACAGAGACTCCCATATTTCCACCAAGTCCTTTTCTACTTTTGTCCGGGGAGCCGCATAAGTCTCGGTGGACAGAGGCATCGACATGTCCGGAGCTGGCAATGCCTGGCGATCTATCTTGCCGTTTTCTGTTAAAGGAAATCTTTCCAGAATCACATAGCCGGCAGGCCTCATGTAATCCGGAAGCCTTTCAGAAAGAAAAGACCTGAGGTCTTCTTCAGTGATCCGGGCCGGTTTCTTGAGCGTTACATAGGAGATCAGGCGTTTTTCGCCGCCGGTTTCCTCAAAAACCACAGCAATGGCTTCTTCTACCGCAGGGTGCTGCCTTATTTCCGCCTCGATTTCTCCAGGCTCTATCCTAAAACCACGAATCTTGACCTGATTATCCATCCGGCCGCGAAACTCTATCACGCCGTCCTCCCGGTATCGCGCCACATCACCCGTCTTGTAGAGCCGTGAGCCGGGTAAATTGTTGAAAGGATCTGGCACGAATCGCTCTGAGCTTAATGAGTGATTGTTGAGATAGCCAAGCGCCAAGCCCTCTCCACCCAGGTATAACTCGCCGTATACGCCTATGGGCACGGGATTCATTTCCCCATCAAGAATATATACCTGTGTATTGGATATTGGCCGCCCTATGGGTACGGATATTGCGTCATCAGGCAAATCCCTGATCTCATGCCACGTAGAAAAGGTTGTATTTTCCGTTGGGCCATAGACATTGATCAAATGCCGGGGAGGAGCTGTTTTCAGCACATCTCTGACCTTTTCCGGATCGGCCGAATCTCCACCAAACAGCAAATAATCAAGGCATGCGAACATTGCTGGATTTTCTCCAACCAAGTGGTTGAAAACCGCTGTCGTCAGAAATAACACTGATATTTGATCTTCCTCCAGCCTGTGAGAAAATTGATCCGCCGACAGTATGGTTCTTTTATTGATGCCAACCAGAGTGGCTCCGTTTAGCAGCGCCCCCCAGATTTCAAATGTTGCCGCGTCGAAAGAGATGCTTGAAACCTGGGCAATCCTGTCCGTCTCGGCAAGGCTGATATAATTCGTATTGACAGTTAAACGGTTCACCGCGCGATGCGGCACCGAGACGCCCTTTGGCTTCCCAGTTGATCCGGAGGTATAGATAACATACGCAAGGTCATCGGGTCCGGCATAATTGACCACATTATCCTGGCCGTACTGATCCAGACCATCCCAGCCGGCATCGAGACAAATAACGCGGGCATCATGTTCAGGCAGCCGCCCCATAAGCGATTGTTGGACGAGTATTACCGGGACCTGAGTGTCTTCCAGCATAAAAGCGAGACGCCCTTCAGGATAATCAGGATCCAGGGGAACATAGCCACCCCCCGCCTTGAGAATTCCCAATATCCCCACGACCATCTCTATACTGCGCTCAAGGCAGATCGCCACCAATGCACCCGGACCTACACCTTCCTTGCGCAACGCCCGCGCCACCTGGTTGGCGCGACAGTTAAGCTCATCGTAAGTAAGAGACCGCGATTCATATACCACAGCCACCGCATCCGGACGCCTTTCCACCTGTTCTTCGAACAGTTCATGCAGGCATTTGTCACGCGGGTAGTCCGCCTCCGTGGCATTCCACTGCTTCAATAACTGATAACGTTCTGCCTCACTCAGTAATGGCAGCTCGGCAACGCCTTGTCCGGCATCGGCAGCTATGCCTTCCAGCAGTGATTGGTAATGCCCCAGCATCCTGGTCATTGTGCTTGCATTGAAAAGATCAGCGCTGTACTCCAACGTGGCCTTGAGACCCTGGTCGTGATTCTCTATGATGAGGGTCAGATAGAAATGCGTAATTCCTTCTTCTGCCTCTAAATTCTCCACATCCAAACCATTCATGCAAAGATCAGCGACCAAGATATTCTGATAGGCAAACATGACCTGAAACAAAGGCGAATAAGCTAGATTGCGCCCCGGATGAAGTTCCTCCACAAGTTTTCCAAATGGCATATCCTGGTGATCGTAGGCGCCGAGCGCCACTTCGCGAACACGTTTAGCCAGATCGCGAAATGATGGGTTACCGGACAAATCGCAGCGCAATGCCAGCACGTTGATGAAAAGGCCGATTAATCCTTCAATCTCACCACGCCTGCGATTGGCGATGGGTGTGCCTACCACTATGTCTTCCTGACCTGTGTAACGATAGAGCAGCACTTGGAAAGCCGCCAGCAGGATCATAAAAAGCGTCCCCCCTTCCCCCTGACTCAGTTTCGTCAGTTCATCGCATAGGGCATGCGGCAAAATGGCAGACCGCCGTCCTCCACGAAATGTCTGAATCGCGGGGCGAGGCCGGTCGGTTGGCAATTCCAGCAGCGGGGGAGCACCTTCAAGCTGATTTCTCCAATAGTCAAGCAGCTTCTCCAGAACCTCGCCCTGCATCCGCTCCCGCTGCCACTGGGCGTAGTCAACATACTGAACCGGCAGATCCGGCAAATCGGCTGTGCATCCCTGAGTGATGCTGTTATACAAACTGCCCAGCTCACGATTGAAAATAGCCGATGACCAACCATCCGAAATGATGTGATGTATTGTGGTCATCAGCACATGATCGTGCCTGGCAAGTTTTATGAGCGTGACACGCAGCAGAGGCCCTTGCGTTAGATTGAAGGGTCGTTGAGCCTCTTCGCTAACCAAGCGTTGTAATCGTCCCGTGCTATCGTCGCCTCCTTGAGCACTCAAATCCAATATTGGCAGTTCTACCTGACATTCCGGGAGGACAACCTGCACCGGTTCGTTCCCTTCCATCTTGAAAATAGTGCGCAGGCTTTCATGCCGGGCCACCAGTGTGTCCAGCGCTTTTTGTAACGCCTCTATATTGAGCGGCCCCTGCAGCCTGTAATTTGCGCAGCGATTATAGACCGCGCTGCCTGGCTCAAATTGATCGAAGAACCATATCGATCTCTGAAAGAAGGACAATGGGGCATTGCCAGCATTCTCTCTTCTCGAAATAATGTCACACCCACCTGAAAACTCCTGGCTCGTCCGTAACTTCCTCTTAAGAAGCGCAAGTTTTTCAGCGGAGAGTGATTGGAGACGTTTTTCTATGTCACTCATTGTCGGAACCCATGATCACAATTAACCCCTTTAAGGGCCTCTGGATGCGAAACAATCCTGAAAATAAGCTGCAGCCTCGCCGACGGATTGAACGGGTATTACCGTCAGTCCCTTGATCGATTTCCTGGCGGCGTTGGCCTTGGGCACCATGGCCTGGGTGAAACCATGTTGCGCAGCCTCACGCAATCTTTCCTGGCCATTTTGGACCGGGCGCACCTCCCCCGCCAGGCCAATTTCACCAAACACCACCAAATCCCCCGGCAGGGGCTGATTGCGCAGGCTGGACAGGGCCGCCATGACCACGGCGAGATCGGCGGCCGTCTCACTGACCCGCATTCCACCAACCACGTTGACGAACACATCCTGGTCGTACATGGCAATGCCGCAATGACGTTGTAGCACCGCCAGCAGGATGGCAAGGCGGTTCTGGTCCAGTCCCACCGCCAGGCGGCGCGGGTTGGGCGCATGACTCTCGCTCACCAGTGACTGGATCTCCACCAGCACGGGACGGCTGCCCTCCCGCGTCACCATGACCACGCTGCCGGACACTGCTTCCTCGTGACGGGACAGAAAGATCGCCGATGGATTGCTCACCTCGCGCAGGCCGTTGTCCACCATGGCGAAGACGCCCATCTCGTTGACGGCGCCAAAGCGGTTCTTCACCGCCCGCAGTACGCGGAAGCGGCTGTCCACATCACCCTCGAAATACAGCACCGTGTCCACCATGTGTTCGAGTATGCGAGGACCGGCCAGCATGCCTTCCTTGGTGACGTGCCCCACCAGGAACAGGGCGGCGCCGGTGCGCTTGGCATACTGCACCAGCAGGGCGGCGCTCTCCCGCACCTGGCTGACGGAACCGGGGGCGGACTGCACCTGCGAGGTGAAAATGGTCTGGATGGAGTCGATGACCATGACGCGGGGCTTTTCCCTGTCTGCCAGCACCAGGATACGCTCGACCTCGGTCTCCGCCAGCAGGCGCAACCTGTCCACGGGCATGCCCAGGCGCCGGGCGCGCAGACTTACCTGCTGCGGCGACTCCTCGCCACTCACATACAGGGTGCTTACAGTGTTGCTCAGGGCGCCCATGGTCTGGGTGAGCAGGGTGGACTTACCGATGCCGGGGTCGCCGCCGATGAGCACCACGGACCCCTGCACCAGCCCGCCGCCAAGGACGCGGTCGAGCTCCGAGAAACCGGTGCCGATGCGCACTTCATCGTCGGCGCCGATCTCGCTGATGGAACGCACCTCGGAAGCCATGGTGAAGGCTTCGAGATTCAGCCCGCTGCGATTTCCAGCGGGGCGCGCCACGTCTTCCACCAGGGTATTCCAAGCCCCACAGGCACCGCACTGTCCAGACCACTTGCTGCTCTGGGCGCCGCACTCCGTGCAGTTGAACAGCAACTTGGCGCCCTTTGCCCGCGCCTTGGAATTCACCCGCCCTCCTCCACGATCCTGACCCGCGGCGTCACGCCGCACAGCAGTTCATAGGCAATGGCGCCGGCGTGGCGCGCCACCTCTTCCACGGGCAGCCCTCCGCCCCACAGCACCACCTCATCACCGACGGCGGCATCGGGGCAGGCGCGCAGGTCCACGCACAACATATCCATGGAAACCCTTCCCACCAGGGGCACGCGCCGCCCTTTCACCAATACCGGCGTGCCACTGGCGGCGCTGCGCGGATAACCATCACCATAACCAGCCGCCACCACCCCCACGCGCATATCCTCGGGACAACGCCAGGTGGCGCCATAGCCGATGGCATCCCCACGCTGGCAGGCATTGACAGCGATAAGGCGTGACTTCAGGGTCATGACCGGATGCAGACCCAGACGCTCTCCATCTTCATCGGGAAAAGGCGAGACGCCGAACAACATGATGCCGGGACGCACCCACTGTTTTCCCGTTCCCCGCCGTGAATGGGATGCAGGCTGGTTGAGTATGGCCGCGGAATTCGCCAGGCTGACGTCACCCTGCAGGTTCTGTGTCAGGGCGTGGAATACATCTATCTGCTGACAGGTCTGAAGATTGTCCCGCTCATCGGCGCAGGCGAAGTGGGTCATGAAGTGGATGGCGGCGATACTGCCGCACGCCTTGAGGCGGCGATACGCCGTTTCAAACTGCCGTGGCCTGAAGCCCAGGCGGTGCATGCCCGTATCTATTTTCAGCCAGGCGGTCAGAGGCTGCTGCAGCGCAGATACCAGCTGTTCGATCTGTGTTTCATGGTGTACGACGACGGAGAACCCATGATGAGCAATGGCCGGCAGTTCGTCCGCGGCAAAGAAACCCTCCAGGAGCACGATGGAGTGGTCGATCCCCCCCTCGCGCAGGTCCAGAGCCTCATCGATACCGGCAACGCCAAAGGCATCCGCCTCCCGCAAGGCCTCGGCCACACGCCGTATGCCGTGTCCATAGCCATTGGCCTTGATGACGGCCATGATGCGCGCATGGGGCGCATGACGGCGAACGGCCCGCAGGTTCTCCCGCAAGGCCGTCAGGTTTATTACCGACCTTATCGGCCGCCCTTCGGGGCGCTGTTCATGCATAGCCTTCCGGCGCGTAGTGATCGGAGATGAAATTATCGAAGCGGGTATAGCTGCCGTGGAAGGTCACCGGCACCATGCCGATGGGGCCGTTACGCTGCTTGCCGATGATGATCTCCGCCATCCCCTTGTCGGGAGTATCCTGGTTATACACTTCATCACGATAGATGAAGACAATGAGATCGGCGTCCTGTTCGATGGCGCCCGATTCGCGCAGGTCGGACATCACCGGACGCTTGTCGGGACGTTGCTCCAGGCTGCGGTTGAGCTGGGAAAGGGCCAGCACCGGCACCTTGAGTTCCTTGGCCAGGGCCTTGAGGCTGCGGGAGATCTCTGAAATCTCCGTGGCGCGGTTCTCCTTGCTGCCCGGCACCTGCATGAGCTGCAGGTAATCGATGACGATCATGCCCAGATTGTGCTCGCGCTTGAGGCGTCTGGCGCGGGCGCGCAGCTCCGTGGGCGTCAGCGCCGGGGTATCGTCGATGAAAATAGGCGCATTGCTGAGGATGTTCATGGTGGAAGTCAGGCGCGGCCAGTCGTCGTCGCCAAGGGTCCCCGTGCGGATCTTCTGCTGGTCGATACGTCCCAGGGAGGACAGCATTCTCATCACCAGCGCCTCCGCCGGCATCTCCATACTGAAGATGGCCACCGGCACGCTGCTGTTGATGGCGGCGTCCTCGGCGATATTCATGGCAAAGCTGGTCTTGCCCATGGAGGGCCGCCCGGCAATGATGACCAGTTCCGAGGCCTGCAACCCGCTGGTCTTGTTGTCGAAATCCTTGAAACCTGTCGGTACGCCCGTGATGGTATTGCCGCTCTGATACAACTGATCGATACGGTCGACCACATCGCTGAGCAGGTCCTTGACCGCCACGAAGCTGCGCTGGTTGCGCGCGCCCTGTTCGGCAATCTTGAAAATGGCCTGCTCGGCCTCATCGAGAATCTCGGCGGAGCTGCGCCCATCGGCGCTGAATACCGACTCGCCCAGGGTGGTGCTGATATGGATGAGTTGGCGAAGGATGGAGCGCTCGCGGACGATGGTGGCGTAGGACTTGATATTGGCGGCGCTGGGCACATTGTTTGCCAACATGCCCAGATAGGGAAGCCCGCCCACACTGTCCAGTTGATTGGTCTTCTGCAGGGCCTCGGACACTGTCACCACGTCCATAGGCTGGGAGGCCTCCGAAAGTTCGTGCAACACCCGATAGATGAGGCGGTGGTCACGGCGGTAGAAATCCTCCTCGCCGATGAGGTCGGCCACCGTATCCCAGGATTTGTTGTCCAGCAACAGGCCGCCGAGTATGGCCTGCTCCGCCTCGATGGAGTGAGGCGGCACCCTGAATTGCTCCGCCGCGCGCTGCAGCCCTTCCCTTACTTCTGAAATGTCTTGCATGGGCGTCGGCATTGGCTGGCTGTTCGGCGCAAGTCCTCTTACTCTTCTGGTTGGACCTCGAGCTTGATAGTGACGTTTACTTCAGGATGGAGGTGCAGTTCAATGTCAAACTCACCCACCTGGCGAATGGCGCCGGCAGGCAGGCGCACTTCCTGCTTCTGGATCTCCACACCCGCAGCCGTCACCGCCGCGGCAATCTCCGCGGTGCCCACGGATCCAAACAACTTGCCCTCTTCCCCGGCCTTGTGGGTGATGGTCACGCTCAATTCGCTGAGCGCATCACGTCTCGCTTCGGCTTTGGCCAGGGATTCCGCCATGGCCTTCTCCAGTTCCGCGCGGCGTTCCTCGAAGGCCTTGCGGTTCTCTGGCGTGGCGAGTACGGCCTTCCCGCTGGGTATGAGGAAGTTTCTGCCATAGCCGGGCTTGACGGAAACCATGTCTCCCAGATTACCGAGATTTTCAACCTTGTTTAATAAAATGACATCCATCGATCCACCTCATTGTAAAATATTTAAAAACACAAACCTTCCCCGGCTCTATGGTCTTACTCTGAACCGGCTGGGCGCTGTCTGATACGGGAGCGGAAATCTATCCAACTGTCGGTAAACCCCAAAGCCGCCAGCACGACCATGATCTGCGGCGGTATAAACAGCATGGAAATATATAATGCATACAACCAGCCTTTGTGCGCCTTTGTCAGCCCCACGATCCCGTGGACCATGGCCAGGCCATGAATGGAAAAAACCGCTATCATCAGAATCAGCAGGTTGACCGCAAATCCTGCGAAACCACCCGATACCATTGCAGCCAGCCCAATGGCCACGGCCGCAAAGATGGCGGCCGGGCGCCCCAGGCGCAAGGCATGAAACTCCTCGCGGAAACCACCGGGATTGAACAATATGGCCTGCAACCAGCGCCCAATGAACAAATTGATCATAGTGCTGTAGGCAATGGCCGACACCATGAATCCACTCATCACGGTTGCGACAGAATTTATGATCCCGGCCTGTTCGGCGCCACTCACGGGCATGGGCGCATTCTCCAGCACCGGGGCGAGAATCCCTTCCAACACACCGCGCCACCAGGCAGTCACATCCCCCACTATCATGTAAAAACCGACCAGGACGGCCACACTGAGCAAGGCTGTGACGGCCAGCGCCTCCCCCATGGAACGCCGAACACGCAATACCTCGGCGGAAATCACCACGGGCAGCCCCACGATAAGTACCGTAGACACAAGAAATGCCTTCACTATGTGGAGAGAAACGGTTGAAAAATAACCGACTACCCCAAGAATAAGGGCCAAACCCGCAAGGATGATCAGTCCTTCCCTGTATCCCTTGCGCAGGGTCACCAGGGCAATGACCGCGCCACTGATGTGACTCAGCAGGGGGATCAGCAAGGCCAGGACGGCCGCGATCGTCGCCACCAGAAGCGCCTGGGTTCTGCCCCGCAGGATGAAAGATCCAAATGCTTGCAAAATGGTATCCCTACTCGGCTCCTGAAAACACCTGCCCCATCGATGCAGAACCCGCCCGCGGTTTCCCCGGGCCAATCGGTCCAGTCCCTGACAACCCAGGCGCCTATACAGCTTCGATCTAGTGGGCGTCGCTATAGGGCAGCAAGGCGATGTAACGCGCACGCTTGATGGCGGTTGCCAACTGGCGCTGATACTTGGCCTTGGTCCCGGTGATGCGACTGGGCACGATCTTGCCCGTCTCCATTATATAATTCTTGAGTATACCAAGATCCTTGTAGTCGATTTCGGTAATTCCCTCCGCCGTGAAGCGGCAGAATTTTTTGCGTCTGAAATAACGAGCCATATCACTCTCCTCAGAAAATATTTATCTCTGTTTCAATGAATTGCAAATCTAATCTATAGAAAAACATCAAACATCAATGACCTAAAAAGGCCTTGAGGTAGCAATGTTATTCCTGCGCTGATGCCTCCGCAGGCGCTTCAGCAGGGGCAGTTTCCTTCTCTGCCGGGGAGGGCGCGGGGGTGCTGCCCTGCTCCGCTGGACGGCTGGCGCCCTCTTCCCGGGTCTTGGCCATGGGTGAAGGCTCGGTGATGGCGCGTTTACAACGCAGAATCATATTGCGGATCACGGCATCGTTGAAACGGAAAGCCGTTTCCAGTTCCTCTACCGTTTCCTTGTCGGCCTCGATATTCATCAAAACGTAGTGGGCCTTGTGGATCTTGTTGATGGGATAGGCCAGTTGCCTGCGGCCCCAGTCCTCCAGGCGGTGAATCGCCCCCCCACGGGACTCGATGGTGGACTGGTAACGCTCGATCATGGCAGGCACCTGATCGCTCTGGTCAGGGTGGACCAGAAACACGATTTCATAATGTCTCATTATAACCCCTCTTGGCTATTTAGCCTCCCGTCGGCGCGGTGAGGCAAGGAGATTGAACAGATTTTTTCGCAAAAGGCGGAATTGTAAGGGATCCCCCGGGGAAAAGCAAAAAACGACGCCTTTCCTCTCACACTCTCCTCTGCCCCATTCTTTGCCTCACTATCTCGAATAAACTCACCCCCGCCGCCACCGAGACATTGAGGCTTTCCACCCATCCAGCCATGGGAATGGCCATCAGCCAATCACAAGACTCCCGTGTCAAGCGGCGCAAACCCTTGCCTTCCGCACCCATCACCAGCGCCAGGGGGCCGGTGAGATCCGCCTCGAACAAGGAGACATTCGCTTCGCCATCGCTACCGATCACCCAGATGCCACGCGCCTTCAGGCCGCGCAGGGTGCGCGCCAGGTTGGTCACCTGAATGAACGGTACATGCTCGGCGGCGCCACTGGCCACCTTGCGCACCACGGGCGTGATGCCCACGGCCCTGTCCCGCGGAACGATCACGGCATGGACACCGGCGGCATCGGCGGTGCGCAGGCAAGCGCCCAGATTGTGGGGATCCTGCACGCCGTCCAAGACCAACAGTAATGGCGGCGTTTCCAACCCGTCGAGAATATTTTCGAGGGCTGTCTCGCGCAACGGCCGCGCCTGCCTCATCACCGCCATGACCCCCTGGTGGCGAACACCCGTGGCCTGCTCATCCAGCGCCTTGCCCGTTATTGTCAGGACGGGGATGCCCAATGCTGCGGCGCGCGAGCTGATTTCCTCCAAGCGCCTGCTCCCCGACCGTTCACTGATATGTATCTCGACGACCGCCCGGGCGCCCCCCTCGAGGGCGGCCGCAACCGCATGGAGCCCGAACACCGTCGTCGTCGACGGGCCTTTGCCATTCATGTGCGGCGCCGCATAGACTTGCTTTTTCTGCGGCCCCGCCTGCCGCGGCCCGTGGCTTTCCTGGCGGTGGCGCCTGGGCGGATGCTTTTGCTTTTGGCGGATTTCTTGGCCGCCCCGCGGGACGCCACACCACACAGGGCAAAGTCGATTTTGCGCTCGTCGAGATCCACGCGCGCCACCCGCACACATACCTGATCCGCCAGGCGGTAGGTAATTCCACTGCGTTCACCGCACAGTTGGTGCTTGATGGCGTCGAAATGATAATAGTCGTTCTCCAGGGCCGTGATATGCACCAGGCCTTCCACATAGATATCATCCAATTCCACGAACAGGCCAAAGCTGGTAACGGCCGTGATGATACCCGGCAATTCCTGCCCTACCTTGTCCATCATGTACTCACACTTGAGCCAGGAGATGGCGTCGCGCGTCGCCTCGTCGGCGCGCCGGTCGGTCATGGAGCAATGATCACCCAGCGACTCCATATCCGCGGTGGTGTACTGGAAATCCTGGGCGGAACCACCCTTGAGCAGGTGCCGGATGGCGCGGTGGATGATGAGATCGGGGTAACGGCGGATGGGCGAAGTGAAATGGGTATAGGCCTCCAAAGCCAGGCCGAAATGGCCCGTATTTTCCGCGCTGTAGATGGCCTGGCTCATACTGCGCAACATCACCGTCTCGACCAGATGCTTGTCCGGCCGCCCCTGCAGGGAATTCAGCAGGCGCGCAAATTGCTTGGCGCCGGGCATCCCCCTGCCCCCCAGGCTCAACCCCAACTCGCGGAGAAAGCTGCGCAGGTCGTTGATCTTGTCCGGCGAGGGCTCGGGATGGATACGATAGACGGCCGGGATATCCCGGGAGAGAAGAAACTCAGCGGCAGCGATATTGGCCGCGATCATGAACTCCTCGATCATGCGGTGGGCGTCGTTGCGCGCCACGGGGACGATTTTGTCGATCTTGCGCTGCTCGCCGAAAACGATGCGGGTCTCCATGCGCTCAAAGTCGATGGCGCCACGTTTCTCACGGGCACCGCGCAAGGCCTGGTAGAGCGCATTCAGCTCCTCGAGGTGGGGAAGCAATGAGCAGTGTTGCTCACGCAGCGGTTCATCTCCTTCCAGCATGGCGGCCACCTCGTCATAAGTGAGCCGCGCGTGGGAATGCATCACCCCCTCGAAAAAACGGTGTTTCCTGATCCTGCCAGCCGGCGTGATGAGCAGCTCGCACGCCATGCACAGGCGGTCCACGCCGGGACGCAGGGAACAGAGGTGATTGGACAGCAGCTCCGGCAGCATGGGAATCACCTGCTGCGGGAAGTAGACCGAATTGCCGCGGGTAAGGGCTTCGGCATCGAGGGCCTGGTCCGGCATGACATAGGCGGAAACATCGGCGATGGCAACGATCAGCCGCCAGCCCTTGCCATGGGGTTCGCAATAGACGGCATCGTCGAAATCACGGGCGTCCGCTCCGTCGATTGTCACCAGCGGCAAGGCGCGAATATCTTCACGACCAGCCTTGTCTTCCTCGTTGACCTCCGTGGGAAAGACTTCCATTTCCCTTTCCACCTCTTCAGGCCACTCACGCGGCAGGCCATGGGAGCGGATTGCGATCTCCACCTCCATGCCTGGCGCCATATGGTCGCCAAGCACTTCGACAATACGCCCCACGGCTTGGGAGCGACGGCTGGGCTGCTCCACGATGGCCACGACCACGATCTGTCCTGATTTGGCCACCACCTCCTGGCCTGGCGGTATGATGACATCCTGTGAAAAGGACTTATTGCTGGGAGTCACGAAACCCAAACCGCTTTCCTGATGATATCGCCCTACCAACTCTCGGGTATTGTGCTCCAGCACCTCGACAATGGCGCCCTCGCGGCGCCCCTTGCGGTCCAACCCCACGATCCTGGCGATAACCCGGTCACCATGCATGACGGGGCGCATCTGCTTGTGGGAGAGATAGACATCGGGCTCGCCATCGTCCGGCACCAGGAAACCGAAACCATCGGGATGCCCGATGATGCGTCCCCGCACCAGGTCCATTTTCTCCGTGACACCATAGGCGCCACGGCGATTGCGCACCAGCTGCCCGTCCCGCACCATGGCGGAGAGACGTCGCGACAAGGCCTCACGGTCACGTTCACTCTCCAACCCGAATGCGCTGGCCAACTGCTCCAGGGTGCATAACTGCTTGCGGTCGGCCAGGTATTGAAGAATGTATTCCCGGCTCTTGATGGGATGGTCGTATTTCTGCGCTTCACGCACCGCCCAGGGATCTTGCTCTGTCTTGGTCTTGGTCATATCTGTCCTGTTAGATCGAGCTGCCTATCATCATTTGACATTATAGGAGACTCTCGGTAAAGTGCCGCGCTTAAAGTCATGCCATCATCTTTCACACACCATGCCGAGGTGGCGGAATTGGTAGACGCGCTAGCTTCAGGTGCTAGTGGGGGTAACCCCGTGGAGGTTCAAGTCCTCTCCTCGGCACCATTGTCATACAATCCCCACCCAAAATCCATATCTTATTGAAATATAAATAATTTAAGATGGCCTCTGCGGTCACTGCAACCCATGCCACGGCAGCATCACAATGCGCCCCGTATTCTATTAACCCGGCAATAATATATATCGTATTCAGCCATTGCGTGCCGGTTCGCTGCAAGGCGGCGAAATGCCGCTGTAGTCATTCTACAGCAAGTTTCGCCAACGCAGTCAGCGGGACGGCACGCAATGGCCTGTCCTTTGATTTCAATCTGTTAGGGACTTCAGGCCTGCACTGGTACGGCGTTGCGGCGCT
>JALSGV010000182.1 GCA_026982565.1 Gammaproteobacteria bacterium | reverse complement strand
GGAATCTCCGACACCTCATTCAAGAACGCATAGGTCAGCTCCAAGGACTTCAGTTTGTCCACAACCTGCTCAACCGGGCCTTCGAGGGACATGAACAGGATCTCCATGTCCACCCACGTGCCATCCGCCAGCATGCGCTTCATGTGCCACTTGATGGGCGAACCCTCACGAAACGTCCCCAGCGGACCCCACCAGTCCCGGAACGTGTTGATGGTCGTCGACTTCAGCTGTGCATAGGTGCGCCGGCCCACCAGTGTGCGCGACCGCCGAACCCCATCCTTGCAAGGCGGTGTATTGAACGCCCGCACCATGATTTCGGCCAGGCACCCGACCGACTTGCCACTATTGCCGGAAACGAACACCCTGTCGTTGTAGCGTACCACCAGGCAGCCACCCGGTACCGTACAACAGTACGCCTTGTCCGCCGGCATCTCGGATACCTGCGGCACTCCCGTGCTCAAACGCTGGTGGCGAAAAAACAGAACCCCAGACTCCGGATCCTTCCATGATTCCCATCCACACATGAAGGCAGCATACTGCAGCCAGTCCACGAACCTCTTGTCGTTGGTGCTGAGTTCGAACGTGCCCTCATCGCCCCCACGCCATTCGACGATAGCCTTGAATACCACGCGCAGCTGCTCGATGGACAGATGCCACCATGTGGACGGCACGATGTCCACCCGCCACGGCATGCGCCCCCTGATGACCCACTCATCGCCAGCTTCATTCACGACGGGGCGCAGCCCCGCCGCTTCCATCGTCAGCCGCGCCATGTGCATCTGATGGCAGTTCTCCGCCACGATCCGCACGTTCAGCCGAGTGGCGAAACACCGCCCCCACGTGCCGCCAATCAGGCATATAGCCTGCAGCCTCAGATGCTCGTCCGGCGTATTGACCTTGCGCAGCAGCGTCGCATGCGTCGCTGCCGTCATCACGCCGATCTCATCCCGCGGGAGAGCCTGCGGCATCGCCCGCTCCACCATGCCATCACGGAAGTAGACCACCGCATGCTCAGGCGACACCAGCTGCTCGACGGCCCCCACACGGACGCGCCACATCGCCGAGGCGTCGATCTCCTGCCACTCTTCAGGTTCGACGAAGCTGACCCGATCCGTCTTCGGGTCATATTGCGCCACCAAGTCTGACGGCCCATCGGCGAATCGTTTCCAACCATCAGGCGTCAGATACTCGGTATCACCGGAATAACAACCGACAGGGCCCAGCACCAGGCGGAATGGACTGTTGTCGGCATGGAACTTCGCCAGTGTCGGGCTGGCCTTGTACTCCGGCAGATCACTCATCGCTGTCG
>JALSGV010000181.1 GCA_026982565.1 Gammaproteobacteria bacterium | reverse complement strand
ATATCGTATTCAGCCATTGCGTGCCGGTTCGCTGCAAGGCGGCGAAATGCCGCTGTAGTCATTCTACAGCAAATTTCGCCAACGCAGTCAGCGGGCCGGCACGCAATGGCCTGTCCTTTGATTTCAACCTGTTAGGGACTTCAGACCTGCGCCGGCACGGCGTTGCGGCGCTTGACAATGGAATGACCATTGCCTGCGCACCGCGCCTTGTTCCAGCACAGGCCTGAAGTCCTGAATACGATATATATTGTTGCCGGGTTAATAAATCCCGCGCCCTGGCCTCCCCAGGCGCGGGATTTTTATAGACCGGCAATACTCTTTTCCACACCGAATTGCTCACCAGCCAGAAGCTCGCCGAATTCCTCTTCTGGAACGGGTGGACTGTAGAAATAACCCTGTACGATGTCACAATTACTCTGTCTCAAATAGTTCAGTTGCGCCTCCGTCTCCACACCTTCCGCA
Organism: Gammaproteobacteria bacterium; assembly: GCA_026982565.1. GTDB lineage: Bacteria > Pseudomonadota > Gammaproteobacteria > SZUA-140 > SZUA-140 > SZUA-140. Next base: position 8,869 of record JALSGV010000181.1, on the reverse strand, counting down.
ACCACTTCGAGGTTCAGGCGGTGGGCCATGGCGATGATGGCGCTGACGATGGTGGCGTCATCGGGATCTGTCGTAATATCACGCACGAACGAACGATCGATCTTCAGGCAATCGACAGGAAAGCGCTTGAGATAGCTCAGCGAGGAATAGCCCGTCCCGAAATCGTCGATGGACAACTTCATGCCCTGACCGTGCAGTTCGCGGAGATTTTCCATCGTCGCTTTATCGTCCTGCATCAATACACTCTCTGTGATCTCAAGTTCAAGGAGGTGATGCGCAAGCCCAACTTCGTCCAGTATGCTGCATACCTGCCCCTTCAGGCTGGCATCGCTGAACTGGCGCCCGGATATATTCACGGCGATTCTTATGGGATAGGACGAGGCTTCATTCCATGCTTTTGCCTGACGGCAGGCAGTGTAGAGAACCCATCGGCCTACTTCCCCGATCATCCCGATATCTTCCAGCACAGGAATAAACTCCATCGGGCTGACCATGCCAAGCTCAGGGTGATTCCAGCGCAGCAAGGCTTCGGCGCCGATTATAACACCATTGCGGGCATCAACCTGCGGCTGATAATTGACATGAAACTCCCCGCGTTCGAGGGCGCTGCGCAAATGGCTCTCCAAAAGCAGACGCCTGCTGGCGCGCACACTCATTTCATTTGAATAGAACTTGAAATTGTTGCGCCCGGATTCCTTGGCCTGATACATGGCGCTATCGGCCTGTTTCAACAGAATATTGGCGTTATCGGCATCGTCGGGATAGATGGCAATGCCGATACTGGTGGTCATATACAGATCGGGCCCCTCGACCCGGAACGGCTTCGACAATGCCTGGAGTACTTTCTCGGCAACGGCCGTCACGGCTTCCACGGAGTCCACATTCTCAATCAGTATGGCAAACTCATCACCGCCAAACCGGGAAACGGTATCGCCGGAACGAACACAACCCAGCAACAACCTGGCAAAGGACTGCAGAAAACGGTCGCCACTCTCATGCCCGAGGGTATCATTGATGGCCTTGAAACGGTCCACATCAAGAAACAAAACGGCGACCTTTGCATCCCCGCAGTGGCGCTGAAGCAGAGCATGGGTCAGGCGCTCCATGAACAAGGTCCGGTTTGGCAAGCCTGTCAGCACGTCATGGTACGCCAAATGCTGCAGTTGCTCCTCGGCCTGCATGCGCGTGGTGATATCCATTCCCGCGGAAATGAAATTGATGACATTTCCATTCCCGTCCTTCAATGGCGTGATGCTCTTTTCCTCATAATAGAGCGATCCGTCCTTGCGGCGATTAATGATGACATCACGGTAAACTTCGCCTTCGAGGATGGTTTTCCAGAGTTTCTCGTAGAAGGCATTGTCATGCCGTCCCGACTTGACGATATTGGGCTTTCTGCCAATAGCCTCTGCCGCGCTGTAACCTGTGGTACTTTCGAAGGCATGATTGACATATTCTATGACGCCATCGATATTGGTGATCATCACCGAGTCGGCCGTCTGCTCCAGGGCGCTCGACAATTTGCTCATCTGCAGCCTGGTCTGCTCGCGCTCCGTAATGTCATGCCCATAGATACTGACATAACCATGTTCCTGGCTGGGAGCCAGTATGAAAGAATATTTCTTCTCGCCACAAGAAACGTCAAATTCCCGGCTGGAACCCACGTCCAGGCTGCGGCTGCATTCGCGGAGGATATCTTGTGGAATCCTGCCGCCCACCTGACATGCCCAGTGCCTGAGCACTGCCTGGCTGCCCATGTTTGCGTAAAGGATTCTCCCCTCCGCATCGACCCGCAATACGGGGCTGGGATTCTCATTGGGAAACTTGATCAGATCCTGTATCTCATCACGCGCCTTTTTATGCTGCATTTCCGCCGCGATTCGCGCCGCGAATATCCTCATGATGGATTCGACCGGCTGACGCCTCTCCATGGGACTGTGACCAAGCACCACCACGACCCCAAGGGGGACCCCGTCATTATCGAACAGCGGCACGCCGATATAACTCTCGACCCCCATTTCCCACAGCAAATGATCTTGTGGAAAATGCTGCTGTATCTCCCGGGGGTAATAACAGGTTTCCTTGTTGAAGACATTGTTGCAGGGCGTGCCCTCCAGCAAGTAACGGAAATCATCGACTATCTCGCCACCTGCGCAAACGGCGATGGTCTCGAGGCATGCCTCATCCTTTTCGCTTTGCCTGGCGATAAAGGCGATATCCACGCCCAGTGTATTGGTCAATTTCCTCACCAACCCGCGAAAAAACTCGTCACCCGTCAAAGATGATACCGCGCCAGCCACTTCTTCGAGGGCCTGCTCGATCTCGCGGCGCTTTTTCATTTGTGTCTCAAGCTGTTGGTTGGACTCAGACAAACCCTCAGCAAGCTTGGTAATTTCCCGCGTCCGCCGGTTGGCGCCAGACTGGAAGAAAGCCAGGATCGCGGTCAACATCACACCCGTCAACAGTACTGCCCAGGACTGCCACCCCGCCTGGGATGCGTAAAATTCATGACTGGGTTTCAGGACCAACGACCATTGGCGCCCAGGAAGCGCCAAGGTGCTGGTGCGCTGATAAGAATCGAACCTGAAGGCCGTTGGAGCCGCCGACGTCGAAAGAGACCTCATGTCTGAATCGTAATAAAACAGGGTCTGTTCATGGCCGGAGGCCATTTCATCAATCAGGGATATATTGACGCTGAATATCCCCCACGAGACCGCCGCCTCGCTAATCAGACTCGCCACATCCACCAGTTCGAAAAGATACCCTTCTATATTTTGCCGCCGTTCCACGACCGTCCGGACTGCCGCGCCCCTTTTGTATACGGGCTTGATGAAAGCGATGCCATATATTTTTCCGTTTTCTGTTTCAATGGGTATGCGCCCTGTCGTAATGGTCGCGCCGCTATCCCGGGCCTTTTCCATGGCCACCTTGTATGCAGGCATGGAATACAGATTGACATCCACCAAATCATGATTGCCCCCCAAGGGCTCGATATAGCGGGATGTCACTTCTTCCGGCCCCTGTACCTCAGCCCAGCCCAGAGCGGTAATCGCGTCGCGCTGCGACAAGGGCTCTTTAACAAAAGTACGGAACTCTTCGACCGTAACGGAAATGGAACTGACATAGAATCTGTAGACATACTCCAGTACATCTACATTCTGGGCAATCACATTCTTGAGGGTGATCTCCTGGGATTTGGCCAACTTTTCGAAATCAGCCTGGGTGACGCTTGCTTCCCAGTATCTGACGATGGAAAACAGGGTAAATGAGAGCACAATCCCTCCCACCATGATCGATACCAGCAAGGCGCTCTGAAGCTTTGCCGGGTCCCCCCTGAGAAAACTAAAAATAAAATTCCGATTCAACTTCAAGGCTCCTGGAATTTACTTAGAGTTGATCACCAATCGGATTTGTTATCACTCAGAAACTTATATCGCCGGGCGAGGAGATAACTTAAGAAAAGTCTGATGAAAATTTGACATAATCGCTCAGCCTCAAATATTAATAATTAACATAATAAAATAACTATAATAGATTGTTATTAACGTAATAGACAAAATATTCATGTAGTTCTCACCAATACAAAACCATCTGGCGGCAGAGAACAAATACTGAACAATGAATATTTTATTGAATATTCATTGTTCAGCCCCTATACTTCCCGCCATGGTTAACAGGAAGCCATCAACGGGTGACGAGATCCGCCAGCGGATTCTGGAAGCGGCGACAGAGCGCTTCGCACAGTTCGGCTACAACAAGACCACCATGGCCGAGGTGGCGCGGGACTGCGACATGTCCGCGGCCAATCTCTACCGCTACTTCCACAACAAGCTGGACATCGGCGCCAACCTCGCCTGTGATTGCCTGGCCGCCAAACGTGAATTGTTACAGGCCATCGTGCATCAGAATGAGCGCTGCGCCGCCGAGCGTCTGCACGATGTGGTCCTGCAGGCGCTGACCTACACCTACGAACAATGGGCGGACAATCCGCGCATGAACGAGATGGTCAACGCCATCTGCAAGGAGCGCATGGACATTGTCGAGGAACACAGGCGCGGCGAGCACCTGTTGCTGGTAGAGCTTCTCGAAGACGGTGTCGCCCGCGGCGAATTCCAGGTGGTCGACCTGGACGATACCGCCACCGCCATCGCCACCGCCATCACCGCCTTCAATGTTCCCCTGCTCATGCCCCTGTATTCGCTCGGGACCTTCCGGCAGCGGGCTGAGAGCGTGGTCAAACTCATGCTCAACGGTCTGCGCAAGCGCTGAACGCAAAAAACCATGACAGGAGGCGCCATCATGGGGAAAACCAACGCCGTGGAGCGTTATGCCCGCTGGATCATCGACCATCCCTGGCTGGTCATCATGGCCTCATTCCTCCTGGTCGTGGCGGTGGCCAGTGGCGGCCGCTTTCTTGCCTTCAAAACCGACTACCGCGTATTTTTCAGCGATGACAATCCGCAATTGCTCGCCTTCGAGGCCCTGGAGGCGCAGTACACCAAGAATGACAATGTCATGTTCATACTGGCGCCCGGGGACGGTGATGTATTCAGCCAGGAGACCCTGACGGCGATCCAGGAACTCACAACCGCGGCCTGGCAGATCCCCTATTCCATACGCGTCGATTCCCTTTCCAACTTTCAATATACCGAAGCCGAAGGCGATGACCTGCTGGTGCGCGACCTGGTGGACGAGGACATGGATCTGTCCGATCCGGCGGTTCGCGCCGGAATACGCGACATCGCCCTGGCCGAGCCGCTCCTGCGCGACCGCCTGGTGCCGGCGCGCGCCCATGTCACCGGCATCAACGTGACGGTACAACTGCCGGGCAAGCACCCCGGCGAGGTCCCCGAGGTCGCCGCCTTCGCACGCCAGTTGGCCGCCGACTTCCAGAGCCGGCACCCCGACATCGAACTGCGCCTGAGCGGCATGGTGTTCATGAACAACGCCTTCTCCGAGGCCTCCAAAAAGGACATGGCCACCCTGGTGCCCCTCAGTTTCGGCCTCATGCTGCTGGTCCTCGCCGTCATGACGCGCAGCATCACCGGCACCATAGGCACCCTGTTCGTCATCGCATTTTCCATCCTTACGGGCATGGGCGCGGGCGGCTATCTCGGCTTCCCCATCACGCCGCCCTCGGCCTCGGCGCCCACCATCATCCTCACCATGGCCATCGCCAATTGCGTGCACATCATCGTCACCCTGCTCCACGAGATGCGCAAGGGACGCGACAAGCGCGCCGCCATCGTGGAGAGCCTGCGCATCAATATGCAGCCGGTGTTTCTCGCCAGCCTCACCACCTCCCTGGGATTCCTGAGCATGAATTTCTCGGATGTCCCGCCATTCCGCCACCTGGGCAACATGACGGCCATCGGCGTTGCGGGCTCGTTCATCTTCGCGGTCGCCTTCCTGCCGGCGCTGCTGTCCCTGCTGCCCGTGCGGGCGAAGCGCATCGAAAGTGACGAGAGCCATATCATGAACCGCTTCGGTGACTTCGTGATACGCCGCCGCCAGCGCCTGATGCTGGGCATGTCCGTGCTGGTGCTGGTGCTCATCGCCGCCATCCCGCGCAATGAACTCAACGATGTATTCGTGCACTATTTCGATGACAGCGTCGAGTTCCGCCGTGACGCGGACTTCATGACCGCCAACCTCACCGGCCTGTACATCATGGATTATTCCCTGGAGGCAGGCGAGCCGGGCGGCATCAGCAAGCCCGGGTACCTGCGCGAGGTGGATGCCTTTGCCGAATGGTTCCGCGCCCAGCCCGAGGCCATCCACGTCAACACCATTACGGACATCATGCGCCGTCTCAATAAAAACATGCACGGCGACGATCCTGCCTGGTACCGCCTGCCAGGGGAGCGCGACCTGGCCGCCCAGTATCTGCTGCTGTATGAGATGTCCCTGCCCTATGGGCTGGACCTCAACAACCAGATCAACGTGGACAAATCCGCCACCCGCTTCACCGTGACCCTGAAGACCATTTCCACCAACGAACTGCTGGATCTGGAACGACGCGCCAACGCCTGGCTGGCGGCCAACGCGCCCCATATTCAGACCGCGGGCGGTAGCGGCGCCACGGTCATGTTCGCCCATATCGGGCAGCGCAACATCCGCAGCATGCTGACGGGCACCACGGCGGCGCTGATCGGCATCTCCCTGATTCTGGTCGTCGCCCTGCGTTCCCTGAAAATCGGCCTGTTGAGCATGATCCCCAACCTGGTGCCGGCCGCCATGGGCTTCGGCCTGTGGGGACTGTTGGTGGGAGAAGTCGGCCTCAGCCTGTCCATCGTCGCCGGCATGACCCTGGGCATCGTGGTGGACGATACCGTGCATTTCCTCAGCAAATATCTGCGGGCGCGGCGCGAGAAGGGTCTCAGCAGCGAGGACGCCGTGCGTTATGCCTTCCGCAACGTGGGCATGGCCCTCTTCACCACTTCCGTCGTGCTGGTGCTGGGCTTCCTGGTACTCGCCTTCTCCAGCTTCCAGCTCAACTCCGGCATGGGCCTGCTGACTGCCATCGTCATCGCCTTCGCCCTGCTCGCCGACTTTCTGCTGCTGCCGCCCATCCTCATGCAGTTCGATAAAAAACAACCAGCCACCGCCAAGGAGTCCGTCCATGCGTAAATTCTGTCTGCTGCTCGTCGCCGGCCTGCTGCTGTCATTGACCGCCCAGGCTCAGACCCCGGAAGAAAAGGGCCTCGCCATCGCCATCGAGGCGGACCGCCGCGACACAGGCTGGCAGGACCAGACCGCGCATCTCAAGATGGTGCTGCGCAATCGCCACGGGCAGGAAAGCGTTCGCGAGACCCGCACCAGGACCCTGGAAGTGGAAGGCGACGGCGACAAAAGCCTCAGCATCTTCGACAGTCCGCGCGACGTGAAGGGCACCGCCTTCCTGAGCTACACCCATGCCCTGCAACCCGACGAGCAATGGCTGTACCTGCCGGCCCTCAAGCGCGTCAAGCGCATCTCATCCAACAACAAGTCGGGGCCTTTCATGGGCAGCGAGTTCGCCTATGAAGACATGACCTCCCAGGAAGTAAAGAAATATACCTATAAATTCCTGCGTGACGACACACTGGATGGCCGCCCGGTGTTCGTCATCGAACGCCGCCCCGCCTACAAGCACTCCGGCTACACCCGCCTGCTCACCTGGCTGGACAAGGCAATGTACCAGCCCCTCAAGGTCGAGTTCTACGACCGCAAAGGGGCCCTGCTCAAGACCCTCACCGCACACGACTACCGCCAGTACCTGGGCCGCTACTGGCGGCCGGATCACATGCGCATGGTCAACCACCAGACACGGAAAAGCACGGACCTGTATTGGACGGAGTACCGCTTCAAGAGCGGGCTCACGGCGCGCGACTTCGACCGCAACAGCCTGAAACGCGCCCGCTGATGAAACCCTGGCAGCCCGCCGCCCTGGGAGCCGCGCTGCTGATCACCGCCTCCCCGGCCTTGGCAGGAGAATGGACGGGTTACGTGAGCGCCGAGGCCCGGTTCTTCCAGAACGATGCGAAGGATCCCCGCCAGCACGGCGGCAACCTGTCCCTCGCCGCCCAGCCCGAGTACTACGCGGAATGGGACCAGGGCCGGCAAAGCTTCACCTTTGTCCCCTTCGCGCGCTGGGACCAGGGCGATCCGGAACGCAGCCACGCCGACATCCGGGAATTGACCTGGCTCATGGCGGCCGATGCGTGGGAGCTGCGCGCGGGCATACGCAAACTGTTCTGGGGCGTCACCGAGTCGGAACATCTGGTGGACATCATCAATCAAACCGATCTGGTGGAATCCCTGGATGGCGAGGAAAAGCTCGGCCAGCCCATGCTCAACCTGGCCCTGATCCGTGACTGGGGCACCCTCGATCTGTTCATACTACCCTATTTCCGGGAGCGTACCTTTCCCGGCGAGAAGGGCCGCCTGCGCTTCGCGCTGCCCGTGGATACCAGCCGGCCGGAATATGAATCCTCACGCAAGGAACGCCATGTGGACTACGCCGCCCGCTGGGAGCACAGCCTCGGTGACTGGGACGTGGGGTTGAGCTACTTCCATGGCACCAGCCGCGACCCGCGCTTCACGGTGAGGGACGACGGCCAGGCCCTGCTGCCCGTCTACGATCTCATCCAGCAATGGGGACTGGACCTGCAGGCGACCCTGGGCGACTGGCTGTGGAAACTCGAAACCATCCGCCGCAGCGGCCAGGGCGGCCCCTACCAGGCTGCCGTGGGCGGTTTTGAATACACCTTCGTGGGAATCGCAGGCAGCTTCGCCGACCTGGGCGTGATCGCCGAATATCTCTACGACCAGCGCGGCCGTGAGGCCCTCACCCCCTTCGCCGACGACCTCATGCTGGGCGCCCGCCTCACCCTCAACGACGAGCAATCCACGGAACTGCTGGCCGGCCTTATCGTGGATCTGAAAGACGACAGCCGCGTCTTGACCCTCGAATCCAGCCGCCGCCTCGGTGACTCATGGAAGATCAGCCTGGAAGGTTATCTCTTCCAGAATATTGCTATCAATGATTTTCTCTACAGTCTGCGCAGAGACGACTATATCCAGTTGGAAGTGGCGCGCTATTTCTGAGGACAAAAGACCGCCCGGGAATACGCCCTAAGGACCGAAACCTGCCACGCTTCATGCGGTACGGTATATCAGCAGTATGTTATGTGTTTCTGGTATGTTAGATGGTGGCATAGATGCTATTAACCCGGCAACAATACATATCGTATTCAGGACTTCAGGCCTGCGCTGGAACAAGGCGCGGTGCGCAGGCAATGGTGATTCCATTGGCAAGCGCCGCAACGCCGTACCAGTGCAGGCCTGAAGTAACCGGTCATTATAGGGCGTTCTTCCCACAGTAGCA
>JALSGV010000180.1 GCA_026982565.1 Gammaproteobacteria bacterium | reverse complement strand
GGTGAGGCCGGTGATGCCGCCAGGAGTGCCGTTGGGATTGGCGGGATAACGCTCTGTCGCGCGGCCCTGATTGTCGACGTAACGCAGCGCCGCGATATTTTCGTCCAGCAAAGCCTGCGCCTGTGGTGCTGATATCGCGGCGCGGCCTTCACCATGGGCCACGGCGATGGGGAGGCGCGACCCCGCCATGCCGTCCAGGAAAATGGAAGGGCTGGGCAGTATCTCCACGAGGGAGAAACGCGCCTCGAACTGCTCGCTGAGATTGCGCGCAAAGCGTGGCCAGGACCGCGCGCCGGGAATCAGTTCGCTCAGGGCCGACATCATCTGGCAGCCATTGCAAACGCCCAGGGCAAAGGTACCGGGCCGCTGAAAGAAGTCCTCGAAGGCGTCACGGGCGCGGGAGTTGAAGAGTATGGACTTGGCCCATCCCGCCCCGGCTCCCAGCACATCGCCATAGGAAAAGCCGCCGCAGGCCGCCAGGCCATGAAAGTCCGCCAGGCTCGCCTGGCCGGAGAGGATATCCGTCATATGCACGTCGACGCTGTCGAAACCGGCGCGGTGAAAGGCGGCGGCCATTTCCACGTGGCCGTTGACGCCCTGCTCGCGCAGGACGGCCACGCGCGGCGCGGCGCCCTTGCCGACATAGGGCGCGCTGACATCCTCGTCAGGGTCGAAGCTCAGGCTCACGTTGATGCCCGGATCATCGCGATCGAGGATCTGCTCGAATTGCTGGCGGGCGCATTGTGGATTGTCGCGCAGGGCCTGCATGCGGTAGGAGGTCTCGGACCAGATGCGCTGGTATTCACCGCGGGCCTCCTCCAGTATCACCTCCCCGCCCTTGAGGAACTCGATGCGGTCGTCGTCGTTGAGCGTACCGATGACGTGACTGTAGCGCCCCAAACCCGCATCGTGCAGCACCTGCAGCACGGCGTCCAGATCACAGTGGCGAACCTGGATCACGGCGCCCAGTTCCTCGTTGAACAGCGCGGCCAGCACATCGTCGCCCAGGTCATCCAGCTTGACGGTCACACCGCTATGGCCGGCGAAGGCCATTTCACACAGGGCCGCGAACAGGCCCCCGTCGGAACGGTCGTGATAGGCCAGCAGCAGCCTGTCCCGGTTGAGTTCCTGGATGGCGTGGAAAAATGCCTTGAGGGCCAGGGGATCGTCGACGTCCGGCGCATGGTGGCCCACCTGGTTGTAGACCTGCGCCAGGGCCGAGCCGGCCAGGCGGTTCTCACCCTTGCCCAGGTCGATGAGCACCAGGTCCGTATCACCGCCATCGCGGCGCAGTTGCGGGGTGAGGGTGCGGCGCACGTCCTGTACCGGCGCGAAGGCGCTGATCACCAGGGACAGGGGCGCGGTCATGCGCCGCTCCTCGCCCTGCTCTTCCCACACGGTCTTCATGGACAGGGAGTCCTTGCCGACGGGGATGGCGATGCCCAGGGCGGGGCACAGCTCCATGGCGACGCCCTGTACCGTGTCGAACAAGGCCGCGTCCTCGCCGGGCTCGCCGGCCGCGGCCATCCAGTTGGCCGACAGTTTGATATCGCCCAGTTGCCCGATGGCGGCAGCCGCGATATTGGTCAGGGCCTCACCGACGGCCATGCGTCCCGAGGCGGCGGGATGCGCCAGGGCGATGGGCGCGCGCTCGCCCATGGCCATGGCCTCCCCGTGGTATCCCTCGTAATCACTGCAGGTCACGGCGACATCGGCCACGGGAATCTGCCATGGCCCCACCATCTGGTCCCGGGCCACCAGCCCGGTCACCGTGCGGTCGCCTATGGTGATGAGAAAGCTCTTGTCGGCGACGCTGGGGAGTTGCAGCACCCGCACGGCAGCCTCGTGCAAATGAATGGCGTCCACGCCGACGGGATCCCTGTGACAGGGATGATGGGTCACGTCGCGCAACATTTTCGGCGCCTTGCCGAACAGCAGGGCCATGGGCAGGTCCACGGGGAGGTTGTCGAACAGGCCGTCGCCAATGACCAGCCGTTCATCCTCCGTCACCTCGCCCACCACCGCATAGGGGCAGCGCTCGCGCTCGCACAGGGCCTGGAAGGTCTGCAGGTGGGCCTGGGATACGGCCAGCACATAACGTTCCTGGGCCTCGTTGCACCAGATCTGCATGGGCGACATCTCCGGTTCGGCATTGGGGATGGTGCGCAACTCGATGCGCGCGCCACGCTCACAGTCGTGGACGATTTCCGGGATGGCGTTGGACAGGCCGCCGGCGCCCACATCGTGAATGGAGATGATGGGGTTGTCGTCGCCCAGTTGCCAGCAACGGTCGATGACCTCCTGGCAACGGCGCTGCATTTCCGGGTTGCCGCGCTGCACGGAGGCGAAGTCCAGGGCCTCGCTGCTGCTGCCGCTGGCCATGGACGAGGCGGCCCCCCCGCCCAGGCCGATGAGCATGGCCGGCCCGCCCAGCACGATGAGCTGGGCCGTGGGCGGAATGTCCTGTTTCAGGGTATGGGCGGGGCGCACCGCGCCCAGGCCGCCGGCGATCATGATGGGCTTGTGATAACCGCGCAGGCGCGCGCCGCCCGCCCCCGGAACCCGCTCCTCGTAAGTCCGGAAATAACCGGCCAGGTTGGGCCGCCCGAATTCATTGTTGAATGACGCCGCGCCGATGGGGCCTTCCAGCATGATATCCAGGGCGGAGACGATGCGCGACGGCTTGCCGAAGTCACGCTCCCAGGGGCGCACCGCTCCCGGTATTTTCAGGTTGGAAACGGAGAAGCCGCACAGTCCGGCCTTGGGGCGCGCCCCGCGCCCCGTGGCGCCCTCGTCGCGGATCTCGCCACCGGCCCCGGTGGCCGCGCCGGGAAAGGGCGAGATGGCCGTGGGATGGTTATGGGTCTCCACCTTGATATTGATGTGCGCCGCTTCGCGCACAGGCCTGTAAACACGGGTTCCGGGTTCGGGAAAGAAGCGCTGGCTCTCCACGCCGGCGATGACGGCGGCATTGTCACTGTAGGCGGAGATCAGGCCCTGAGGAGCCCTGCTGGCGGTATGGCGGATCATGGCGAAGAGGCTCTGTTTGCGCGGCCGGCCGTCGATGACCCAGTCGGCATTGAAGATCTTGTGCCGGCAGTGTTCCGAGTTGGCCTGGGCGAACATCATCAGCTCCACGTCGGTGGGATTGCGCCGCAGGGCGCCAAAGCTCTCCACCAGGTAGTCGATCTCATCCTCGCTCAGGGCCAGGCCCAGTTCCCGGTTGGCCTTGAGCAGGGCCGCCCGGCCACCGCCCATGAGGTCGACGGGGTTGACCGGCGCCGGCTCAGACTGCAGGAACAGGCCCTCGGCCTCCTGCAGGGTGAAGCAGACGCTCTCCGTCATGCGGTCGTGGATGTGCTCCGCCACGGCGGCCTGCTGATGCTCATCGCATGAGCCGCCCTCCTCCAGGGCAAGATAATAGGCGACCCCGCGCTCGATGCGCCGTACGCTGTCCAGGCCACAGATATGCAGGATATCCGTGGCCTTGCTGGACCAGGGCGAGATGGTGCCCATGCGCGGCACGACCAGGAACAACTGGCCTGTGGGGGCGGCCCTCTCTTCCCCCGCCTCCAGCAGTTGCGTCAGCACCGCCTCCTGCCGGGCATCCAGATGCTGTTCCAGGTCGATGAAATGCAGGTACTCGGCGGCAATGCCGCGGATGCCGGGCACGGCGGCGCTCAAGGCGGCGGTCAGTTTGTCCAGCCGGAATTGAGAAAACGCGGGGCGTCCCCGTTTAATGAGCATGTGTTGTTTCCAGGTCGTCAGAATCAGCGTGATTCAGAAAGAATCGGCTACAGCAGTCTCATATCACATGAGAATAGCGCACTGAAGATGCGGGCCCGCCCGCGCCCACCACTTGCTGTCAGGACAGGTCGATACCGAGGCGTATGGCGACTTCCTCGTAAGCCTCGACGGTTCCGCCCAGATCCTGGCGAAAGCGGTCCTTGTCAAGCTTTTCACGGGTCACGGCATCCCACAGACGGCAACCATCGGGGGTGAATTCGTCACCCAGCAGGATTTCGTCATGGTAACGGCCAAACTCCAGTTTATAGTCCACCAGCAGGATACCGGCCTCCAGGAAGAGCGCCTTCAATATGTCGTTGACCTCGAAGGTGAGGCGCTTCATGACGGCGATCTCGTCGTCGCTGGCCCAGTTGAAGGAACGGATGTGATACTCGTTGACCATGGGGTCGTGCAGTTCGTCGTTCTTCAGAAAGAACTCGAAGGTGGGCGGGTCCAGGTCCATGTTCTCCTCCACCCCCAGGCGGCGGCAGATGCTGCCGGCGGTGATGTTGCGCACCACGCACTCGATGGGAATCATGTCCAGGCGCTTGACCAGGCTCTCATTGTCCGACAGCAGGCGTTCAAAGTGGGTGGGAATGCCCGCCCTCTCCAGATGGGTCATGATGAAGGCATTAACCTTGTTGTTGACCATGCCCTTGCGTTCCAGTTGCTCGGTCTTCTCGCCATCGAAGGCCGATGTGTCGTCGCGGAACCACAAGATCAACTTGTCTGGGTCAGCGGTGGTATAAACCGATTTTGCCTTACCTGAATAGAGTTCCTGATCTGTCTCCATTGTTCTGTCCCCGGATTGCCTCCCATTGGCGCAGCGATGCCTTCGTCGGGCCGCCACCGCGCGGTTAATATCTAGACTACAGTGTATCCTATTTACCCACGGGCTGCATACTACAGCGCGCTGGCTTCAGGCGATGTCGCGCCAGCCCAGCCCCTCTTCCTGACACGCTACGGCGATCCAGCCGGGCGCGCACCCAAGCGCCGTGCTCAGCGCGGCGCGGGCCTGGGCGTTGCAGAGAAGCACGGGAATCTCCGGGGATCTGGGACAACTGGATGCCGTGCCAGTGCAGGCCTGAAGTCCCTCACAGATTGAAATCAAAGGACAGGCCATTGCGCGGCTGCCGCTGCCCAGGGAGGCGAAACTCAAGGGAACCGTTCGCAAGGCTATGGCGCGTCCTTCAACAGGATCTCCGGCGGGGCGTCGATGGGACGGCCGCCTTCATCCGCAGCCGGTTGTGCCGTCACCTCCGGGATCGCCATGAAATCATTGGTGCGCGGTGTATCCAGCCCTGGCGGCATCTTGAGCGGCGGCAACAAGCGACTATGCAAGTAGGCCGATTCATCTTTCTTCATTGCACTGCAGGCAGGCAGCAACAGCATGGCCAACCCCAGCAGCATCCACCGTCCGCCCGCCTTGTGCATGAGCCGCAGCGCCATGCTATTGCAGGGCCCCGGATTCGCGCAGGGCGCGGCGCACCATGTCGTGATGATTTTCGGACAATACGGTCAACGGCAGGCGTATACCAGGGGAGATGAGCCCCATCTCATGCAAGGCCCATTTTACCGGAATGGGATTGGCCTCCACATACAGGTCACGGTGCAGGGGCAGCAAGCGCTGGTTGATGGATTCGGCCGCGGCGCGGTCACCGCGCTGGGCGGCGGCGCACATGTCGTGCATGGCGCGGGGCATGAGGTTAGCGGTTACGGAGATTACGCCCTTGCCGCCCGCCAGCATCAGTTCCATGGCGGTGGCATCGTCGCCACTGTAGACATCCAGGCGCTCCCCGCAGTTGTCGATCAGGGCGCGCGCGCGGTCCAGGTCGCCGGTGGCCTCCTTGATGCCTACGATGTTGGAAATGTGGGAGAGGCGTTCCACGGTTTCCGGCAACAGATCGCAGGCCGTGCGCCCCGGTACGTTGTAGAGGATCTGCGGGATGGCCACCGCCTCGGCAATGGCCTTGAAATGCTGGTAGAGGCCTTCCTGGGTGGGCTTGTTGTAATAGGGCGTCACCAGCAGGCAGGCATCGGCGCCGGCGGCCATGGCGCAGCGCGTCAGGGCGATGGCCTCCTGGGTGGAATTGGAGCCGGTGCCCGCGATCACCGGCGCCCGCCCAGCGGCCATTTCCACCACGCGGCGGATCACTTCGCAGTGCTCCGCTTCGCTCAGGGTAGGAGATTCGCCGGTGGTGCCCACCGCCACGATGGCATCGGTATCATTGGCCACATGGAATTCGACCAGGCGCTGCATTTCGTCGAAATCCACTGCCCCGCCCTCACGCATCGGCGTCACCAGGGCGACCATGCTGCCATGAAACATCGGTATGACTCCCTATCCAAAAAGGCCATCTTACTGATCCCGCCGGCAGATGACAATTTTGACGTTGCCTGTCATATTCCGCCTGGGAGGGTTTTCACGTATGATTGAATACCCGAAAAATTGAAAGGCCAGCGGATGTGAGCAAATTTTTGGTGATCTCTGCCCTGGGGCAAGACCAGCCGGGCATCGTCGATGAACTATCCCGCGTCATTCTGGACTGCCAGTGCAACATCGTGGACAGCCGCATGTCGGTGCTGGGCGGCGAGTTTGCCGTCATCCTCCTGGTGTCCGCGCCCGATGATGAGTCCCTCGCGACACTCAAGGCGCGCCTGCCACAGTTGGAAGACAGCATCGGCCTCACCATAATCGCGCGGGAGACGACGGCGCGTGACACCTCACCGGACCGGGTGCCCTACGACATATCCGCCGTGGCCATCGATCACCCCGGCATCGTACACCAGATCGCGCGCTTCTTCTCCAGCCAGGGCATCAATATCGAGAGTCTGTCCACGGACCGCTACGCCGCGGCCCACACCGGCGCACCCATGTTCGCCATGCACATGCAGATCAGCGTGCCCGCCGATATCAAGATCGCCGAGCTGCGCGGCCGCTTCCTGGAGTTCTGTGACAACCTGAACATCGATGCCTCTTTGACCACGGGATAACACGACCATGACGAAACGCATCAACATCGACCGTAAGGTACCTGACTTCGAGGCGCCCGCCACGGGCGGCAAGACCATCCGCCTGTCCGACCTGAGGGGACAGAACGTGGTGCTGTATTTCTACCCCAAGGACAGTACGCCGGGCTGTACCCGCGAGGGGCAGGATTTTCGTGACAATCACCTCAAATTCAGACGGCGCAAGACGGTCGTTCTCGGCGTTTCCCGCGACAGCCTCAAATCCCATGAACGCTTCAAGGAAAAGCAGGAGTTCCCCTTTGAACTCCTTTCCGACGAGGATGAAACCCTGTGCCAGCTCTTCGATGTCATCAAGATGAAAAACATGTATGGCAAGAAAGTGCGCGGCATCGAGCGCAGCACCTTTCTCATTGACAAGACGGGCGTCCTGAAAAGGGAATGGCGTGGCGTCAAGGTGGACGGCCACGTCGAGGAAGTACTCGAAGCCTGCAAGGAACTCAACTGATGTCGTTGCCCGCGGGCTTCGTCGGCGGCGGCTGATCCTCTTCTGAAAGCCACTGCTCCTCGTGGCGCGGCCAGGCATTCATTACGGCCTTCACCAGGGTGGCCAGGGGAATGGCGAAGAACACGCCCCAGAATCCCCAGATCCCTCCAAAGACCAGGATAGCGGTGATAATGGCCACCGGGTGCAGGTTTACGGCCTCGGAAAACAACCACGGCACCAGAATATTGCCATCCACGGCCTGGATAATGGCATAGGCCGCCATGAGATAGGCGAACTCGCTGCCCCACCCCCACTGAAAAAAGGCGATCAGGGCGATGGGAAAAGTAACGGCAATGGCGCCGATATAGGGCACGATGACCGACAGCCCCACCAAAGCCCCCAGCAGCATGGCGTAGTTGAGCCCCATGATCATGAAGACGATATAGGACACCACCCCCACGATGAGGATCTCGGTAAACTTGCCGCGCACATAGTTGCCGATCTGCAGGTTCATCTCCTCCCATATACGCATGGCCAGGGCGCGCTCGCGGGGGAGATAATTGGACATCCACTCAAGAATCAACTGCTTGTCCTTGAGAAAAAAGAAAATCAATACCGGCACCAGGATGAGGTACACCAGCAGGGTGAAGAGCCCGGAGATGGAGGCCAGGGAGATGGACAGCACGTTCTGCCCCAGGGCGCCGACAGTGGAACGCATGGAGGCCATGAATTCCTCCACCTGGGCCTCCGAGATAAAATTGGGGTGGCGTTCGGGCAACTGCTGTAACAACTGCTGCCCCTTGGCGACCATGTTGGGCAATTCCTGTACCAGTTCCTTGACCTGCCCCGTGAGCAGCGGCATGAGGCCCAGCAGCAGGAAGGCCAGAAAGGCCAGAAAGGGAATGAATACCAGCATGACAGCCGCCATGCGCCGTACATTATGAGACTCGAGAAAACCGACCAGGCCCTCTAGGAGATAGGCCAGCACCACGCTGGCAAGGAGTGGGGCCAGGATATTGCCCATGAAGATGACGATGGCAAAACCCAGCAACAGCAGGATGGCGAGTATGACGCCTTCCGGGTCGGAGAAATATTTCCTGTACCAACGGTTGAGTATATTGGTCATGTAGTATCAACAGGCCCCATGGCGGTCAGGCCAAGACGCCTCACCACCTTATTATTCTTTATATATCAAAATGATACGGAATCACCGATGCGCAATCCAAGGTTATGCGCTGCGCTTCCGCAGTTGACGGCGATCTCGACCAGGCCATTGGCGTTTCTGTACCAGAAGGCCTCCCCTCGCGGCACTTCGGCATAGTGATGAGCATATGCAATCTGGCGCCCTTTGACAACAAGGATCGCATCGTCACCCAGGCGCCCGCCGCCCATACCCGTCATGGCGTTGCCGAAGTGATCGATATAGATCACTTCGTAAAGATCCTGGGGCCAGTCATCCAGACTGCAAGAAAAGGATGCACCGAGCATCCCGGCAGGCAGATCGTCCCTGGCCAAGCGGGCCGCCACGGGGGCAAACAGGTCACGGCCGTGGAAGGTGGCTGACAGGCTGTCTGGGCGCCACAGGATCTCCTGCCATTGCACGGCATGGGCGGTTTGCGCCACACGGTTGAACAGGCCGTTGTCGGGACCCACGAAGCAGTGTTCATCGGCGCGGACCACCACCGGCCTGCGCTCACGACTGCCCACGCCGGGGTCGATGACACACAGGAAAACCGTGCCCGGGGGAAACCCCCGGGCATAGGCATGGAGCAGGTAGGAGGCAGCCTGCGGATTGCAGGCCGGGGCATTGGCAAAAAGATCGATAACAGGGACATGGGGCGCCTCCTGCAGCAGGACGGCCTTCACTTGTCCCAGATAAGGGCCTTCCAGACCAAAATCCGTAAACAGGACGATCATGATGCCATCACCCCTCATCCCGGCCTTCTCCCCTCAAGAGGGTATCGCAAAAGGCCTTGATTCCTTCTCCCCCATGAGGGTGTCGCAAAAGCCGGTTTTTCTGTAGGTTGCACCCAAAGTGGGCATAAAGGCTGAGGAACGAAGCCCAACAGCAACAGCTTGAAAAGCCAAACATGTTGGGCTTCGTTCCTCAGCCCAA
>JALSGV010000179.1 GCA_026982565.1 Gammaproteobacteria bacterium | reverse complement strand
AATATCGGCAATTCCGCCGTCACCTCCTCCATCGGCGAGGAAGTGGAAAAGATGGTGTGGAGCATCCGCTGGGGGGGCGACACGGTCATGGACCTGTCCACCGGCAAACACATCCATGAGACCCGCGAATGGATCATCCGCAATGCACCCGTCCCCATCGGCACGGTGCCCATTTACCAGGCGCTGGAAAAAGTGGATGGCAAGGCGGAGGAACTCACCTGGGAGATCTTCCGCGACACCCTCATCGAGCAGGCCGAGCAGGGCGTGGACTATTTCACCATTCACGCCGGCGTGCGCCTGGCCCATATTCCATTGACCGCCCGGCGCATGACCGGCATCGTCTCGCGCGGCGGCTCCATCCTGGCCAAGTGGTGCCTGGCCCACCACCGGGAGAATTTCCTCTACACCCATTTCGAGGAAATCTGTGAAATCATGAAGGCCTACGACGTTTCCTTCTCGCTGGGAGACGGCCTGCGCCCGGGCTCCATCGCAGACGCCAATGACGCCGCTCAGTTCGCGGAACTGGAAACCCTGGGCGAACTCACGAAGATCGCCTGGCGGCACGATGTGCAAACCATGATCGAGGGACCGGGTCACGTCCCCATGCACATGATCAAGGAGAACATGGACAAGCAACTTGAAACTTGCGGCGAGGCGCCCTTCTACACCCTGGGGCCCCTGACCACGGACATCGCGCCCGGCTATGACCATATCACCTCGGGCATTGGCGCCGCCATGATCGGCTGGTATGGCACCGCCATGCTGTGCTACGTGACCCCCAAGGAGCATCTCGGCCTGCCCAACAAGGAGGACGTGCGCGAAGGCATCATCACCTACAAGATCGCCGCCCACGCCGCCGACCTGGCCAAGGGGCATCCCGGCGCCCAGTTGCGCGACAATGCCCTGTCAAAGGCGCGTTTCGAGTTCCGCTGGGAAGACCAGTTCAATCTGGGCCTGGACCCCGAGCGCGCCCTGGAATACCACGACGAGACCCTGCCCAAGGAAGGTCACAAGCTGGCTCATTTCTGCTCCATGTGCGGGCCCCACTTCTGTTCCATGAAAATCACCCAGGAAGTGCGTGACTATGCGCAAAACACCGGCATCAAGGACATCAGGGTTGCCGTGGAACAGGGCATGGCGGAACAGGCGCGCCAGTTCCAGGAAGAAGGCGCCGAGGTGTACAAAAAAATCTGAGTCTGCCGGGTCAGGCTTGGCTTATTTGCTACCCCAGGGGTTCTATCTTCCTGGCTCAAATGGAATCCGGTTCAGTGGACATACATGTCCCCGGGACAACCATCCTGAACAATGTCCTCTTCCCTGTCCAGGCAATAGGGCAGACTCATGATGTCGTCGGTGAACGTTTCATAGAAAAGCCAGCCGAAATAAAACAGGAATAGGTCCCGTCCATAGTTTTCATCCCGCCCGCGGGGAAGGTATGCGACGGCCCTGAGACCGACAAAAGTGTCCATGCCTGCAAACTTGCCGGGAATCGCCCCCTGGAAAATCCTTGTCGTCCCCTCATCACCGCTGTCAATCGCAATATAGGCGCCATCCGGATATTGATGCCATCGCGCCTCTCCATTGACGACCTCCCTGGCAGTCGCTCTTTCCCACCAGCGCTCTTCCTTGACCTGGAACGTCCGCGTCCCGATGACCCCATGCCCGGCTGAATCAAGCCGGCCCACGGTCCCGGCATCCTCCGATCCTTTTTTCAGAGTAATGGTCACCGTTGGTTTTTCCCCCTGATAGACACCCGAGATCACATAGGCCTGCCCATCAAAGGGATTCACAAGACGCGCCTTCTGCCTGACTTCATCGATGGTCAGTGTGGAAGACAAATAACTCAGCAGGCTGTCATCCACATCCACGCGCAGGGTTTTCTTTTTATAGGAATATGCGCCTTGCACCACGCCACCCCTGATCAGGCGCCCTTCCTTGTCACCGAGAAACTCCAGGATATCACAATCGCATTCCTCCTTTTCCATCATCATGGCCAATTCCCTTGGAAATGCGTGCATTTCCTGCTTGAAAGAGGCGCACCCTGATACCAGGATGACCGGCAACAGGAGCATTGCACAGGCAATCCTCCGAGAATATCCATTCATTCTTTCTGACGCTGTCAGGCTGACTCTCAGTTTACTGAACATCGGTCGTCATCTTCATAT
Organism: Gammaproteobacteria bacterium; assembly: GCA_026982565.1. Lineage (GTDB taxonomy): Bacteria > Pseudomonadota > Gammaproteobacteria > SZUA-140 > SZUA-140 > SZUA-140. The sequence continues at coordinate 40,832 of JALSGV010000179.1, read as the reverse complement.
TAACCCGGCAACGATATAGGAAGGCCTGATTAATCCGACAATCGTCATTCCCGCGCAGGCGGGAATCCAGGAAAATCAAATAACTGGATCCCGGCCTTCGCCGGGATGACGAATTAATCAGACCTTCCTATATATGGTTGCCGGGTTAATAAATACCTTCCTGACGACCTCCATGGGAGGCAACGTGATATGGGGCATCCGAGAACTCAAGACGCAATGACCTGACCAAGCCCCGGAGTATAATACACAAAGATTTCGCAATACGCGACCTGACCCTCGCGGCTCGAAGGGGGAGGTAGATCCGGGTTAATAGATCCCAATATCGAGATAGGAACGGGCAATCTTGCGAATTGCCGTGACGTAGGTGGCGGTGCGCAAGTCGCAGACCTTGTCTTCTTCGCGCAAAGTCTTGCGGATTTCCTGGTAGGCCAGGCGCATGGTGTCGTCCAGGCCCGACCGCACCAGATCGAGTTCGTTGGCCCCGCGGGTAATGCTCTCGCGAAAATGCGCGGGCACCTTGGCGCCTGTCGCCTCCTCCAGCATGGCGGCCATCTGGTAGCCACGTATTTCATCATGGCGGCGCTGCATCCTGCCCAGACGGATGTGGGATATATTACGGATCCATTCGAAGTAGGAAACCGTCACGCCTCCTGCATTGACATAGGCATCGGGCAATATCATCACTCCGCGCTTGTTGAGAATGCCGTCGGCGCCATAGGTCACTGGCCCATTGGCGGCCTCGGCGATCAGTTTTGCCTTGATGCGGCCGGCATTTTCCATGGTGATCTGACCTTCCAGCGCGGCGGGTATCAGAATATCGCATTCCAGCTCCAGCACTTTATGACCGTCTTCCACCAGGGAAACGCCAGGGAAATTCCTGATGGTGTGGTGCTCCACCATATGCTGGTAGAGTTCTTCAATATCGATGCCTTTTTCGTTGAGGAGAGCGCCGTCGCGCTCGATGACCGCAATGATGCGCGCACCGTCTTCTTCAGACAGAAACTTGGCGGCGTGATAGCCGACATTGCCCAGCCCCTGCACCACGATGCGCTTGCCTTCCAGGCCACCACGCATGTTGGCCGCCTTGACGTCCTCCTCATGGCGGAAGAATTCCCGCAGGGCATATTGCACACCCCGTCCGGTGGCCTCCACCCGTCCCTGGATACCGCCATGGTGTACGGGCTTGCCCGTCACGCAGGCGATGTAATTGATATCATCGGGGTGCAAGTGTTTGTAGGTGTCCGCCATCCACGCCATCTCGCGTTGACCGGTCCCCACATCCGGCGCGGGCACGTTGGTGGCGGGACTGAGAAAACCCTTGCGCGTCAGCTCCAGGGTAAAACGGCGGGTGATCATTTCCATCTCATCCCGCTCATACTGGGAGGGATCGATCACCAACGCCCCCTTGGAACCGCCGAAGGGCACATCGACGATGGCGCACTTGTAGGTCATGAGAGCCGCCAGGGCCTCGACCTCATCCTGATCGGCATAGGGCGCGTAGCGGATGCCGCCCTTGACGGGCAGGCGGTGGGTGCTGTGAACGGCGCGCCAGCCGGTGAAGATCTCGGTCTTGCCGCGGATCTTGACGGGAAACTGAACCTTCAGAACCGCGTTACAGGATTTGATGGCCGTCGCCGTGCCTGCATCGATGCCCATGGCCGCCATGGCCCGGTCCACCATCAGGTCAACGCTTTCCCTGAAAGTGGGTTCTTTACCCGTCAGACTGTTACCCATGATCCGTCCTTCGCCCCCGCATTATCCTCGACAAAGGTTTACTGCATGAAACATACCATCATGCCAGCAACGCCGCGTGAGATTATGCGCCTGAATTCATGGGTGCAGGTTGACAATTTGCCCGGCGCTCCGGCCGCGAGTCGCGATCTCCCGCGCTGTACCGGAGACCACCCGGCCCATTGGCCGGGCGGTACACCGTTGTTTACAGATGGGCGTTGAGAATGCGGGATTTCAGGATCTTTTCATTGCCATTGGCGTTCTTCTTGGCGGACCTGAAATGCATGGCGGCATCGCCATGGCGACCCAGCTTGTCCAGGCTGATGGCCTCATTGAAATGGGTTTCACCAGAAGGGTCGATTTTGGAGGCCTCACTGAAATGCATGAGGGCGGCCCGGTAATCGCCCTTGTTCCAGGAGGCAATGCCTTCATCATTGTGCATGACGGCAGACGGGTTCGCCCCTTCGGGCAGCTTCAGGGGGCCTTCTCCCGCCACGACCGCGAAAGAGACGAGACTGAACAACAGGGCAAAGCAAATGACAGATAATCTTCTCATGGTAGGACTCCTTGACGATAGTTGAAAACCACTTACCGAAATCATACCCGGAAGCTTAATCTATCATTTAACCCCATCTGAATACACATTTATTTGATTGTTTTTATCAATTATTGCCAGCTTACCTATTCCCAACATACTCCGGGGCGGTCAGTAATCCAAGGCGAATTCCATGTAATCCAGGGTATAAACTATGATAATGCGCAACTCCTCGCTGCGCATGAGCATGTTGCGGCAGCGCTCATCACACTCGAACTCCCCCGCCTCGCTGCGCAATACATAAGAGAGAATTTCATCCTGCAGCGACTCGCGGTCAGGCCAATGACTGTAATAGGTTTTTTTGAAACTCCGGCAATCAGGGCTTTCCAGGCCCCGCTTGCCAAAATTGGTCAATTGCTGCTCACAATTATCCGCCTCGACGGCCATATTGGCCAACGTGGCTATCAGGGTGATGAGATGCGGGAAATAATCATAGTCTTCTTCCGCCGCGACACGATCGCTTCCAACGGACAACAAAGCGGCAAATGTGATGGCTGTTATGTATTTCATATGACACTTCAGAGACGGTAAAAGAGAGCATCTTAACCAAGGTGTGTCAGGAAGACAAAAGAAAATACAGGGCGGGCGAAAATCAGCGGGACGACAGACGTTTGATACAAACGAAGAACAGCAGTTGCGTTCCCGAAACGAATCAAGGCCTGTGCTGACCCAGGCCTTGATTCCCGGGCTCTTGGATCTACATATCGTGCCCTTTCTTCTCCATGCGCATCTCCATGTGTTCTTTCATTTTTTTGTGCATTTTCTCATGCATTTCATCATGACTGGCGATTATCTCGTCCATGCGCCCGATCATATCCGCCAGTTTTTCCTTTTCAGCCGCCGACGGTTTGTGATTGAGGTTCTTAAGGATTGTCATGGTTTCCTTCAGCATGCCCATCATATCGGTCATCATCTCTTGACGGGCCTTCATCATTTCCATGCCGCCACCATGGCCCATCATGCCTTTTTTGCCTTTGCCACAGGGCATTTCCATATCACCGGCATTGGCAAGACCCGCGGCCAGGAACAAGGACAGTGCGCATACAGCCAAAATGTTCATTTTTTTCATAAGAATAACCTCCCTTTTGTACTCCTGAGTGTGTATCCCCTAGCGAATCACGGGGATCGGACGTAGCGCTACCGATCATAGCACCACAGCCCATGAAAACAACCTCGTGAAAACGAAGTGAAATCAACGCTCAGCGGCGGCCATCAGGCAGCAAGGCCACTGTGGCGCAGCAGCGCATCGATTTGAGGCTCACGCCCACGGAATTCGATGAACAGTTCCAGAGGATCGCGTGAACCGCCCTGTTCCAGAATCACCTGAAGGAAACGCATGCCGGCCTCAGCGTCAAAGATTCCCTTTTCTTCGAACAGGGAAAAGGCATCACTGGACAGCACCTCCGCCCATTTGTAGCTGTAATATCCCGCACTGTAGCCACCGGCAAAGATATGGGCAAAACTGTGAGGAAAACGGTTGAAAGAGGGTGGGTGAATAACTGCAACCTGCTGGCGCACCTCGGCCAGTATCTCGTCTATCCCCGCTCCCCGCTCTGGGTCATATTCCAGATGCAGGCGGAAGTCGAAAATAGCGAATTCGAGCTGGCGCACCATTTTCATCCCCGATTGAAAATTTCTCGCAGCCAGCAGGCTGTTGAACTTGCCCCCGGGCAAAGGCGCCCCGGTCTGATAATGCCCGGAAAACATGCCGATGGCCTCGCGCTCCCAACACCAATTCTCCATGAACTGGCTGGGCAACTCCACTGCATCCCAGGCAACACCCTGTATGCCTGCAACACCGGCATAATCCACCTGGGTCAGCATATGGTGCAGGCCGTGACCGAACTCATGAAACAGAGTCACGACTTCATCGTGGGTAAAGAGGGCTGGATCGTCTCCCAGGGGCGGTGTGAAATTGCAGGTCAGGTAGGCAACGGGCAACTGCAGACCGTCCGCTGTCCGGCGCCTCACGATGCACTCGTCCATCCAGGCGCCACCGCGCTTGTCGGGGCGGGCGTAGAGATCCAGATAGAAAGAACCCCGCACCTCGCCCTGTGCGTCACGAACTTCATAAAAACGAACATCCTTGTGCCACACATCGACGCCCTCCATCCGCGCCACCTCAAGACCAAAGAGGCGCCTGACCACGGCAAACAGGCCGTCCAGCACACGATCCTCGGGGAAATAGGGCTTGAGTTCCTCCTGTGACAGGGTGAATCGCTGTTGACGCAGTTTTTCTGAATAATAGGCAACATCCCAGGCCTCCAAGCCATTATGGCCATGATACTCGCGGGCATAGGCGCGCAGTTCTTCCAACTCCATACGCGCATGATCACGAGTTCGCGCCGCCAGGTCGTTGAGAAAATCCATCACCTGGCTGGGACGGGAGGCCATCTTGGTGGCCAGGGAGCGCTCCGCATAATTGGCGAACCCCAACAACTGCGCCTCTTCGTGGCGCAGGGACAGAATCCGCTCCATCACGGGCGTATTGTCCCAGCGCCCGCCATGCGGACCTTCATCGGAGGCGCGGGTCACATAGGCCTCGTAGATCTCACGGCGCAGCTCGCGATCCTCTGCATAGGTCATCACCGCGTTGTAAGAGGGAAATTCCAGGGTGAACAACCACCCTTCCATGCCCTTGCGTTGGGCCGCCTGGCTGGCCTGGGCCAGCGCCGACTCGGGCAGACCGGCCAGCTTTTCTGATTCTGTGACGGGCTTGCTCCAGGCATGGGTGGCATCGAGGAGGTTCTGTTCAAAGCAGGCCGTCAGGGTGGACAGCTCCTCGACAATGGCCTTGTAGCGCGCCTTGCGCGCTTTGTCCAGGGCAATGCCGGAAAGACGGAAATCCCGCAGGGCATTTTCGATGATCTTGCGCTGGGCCTGCTCCAGGCCATGGAAATCGTCCCTCTCGGCGATGGCGCGATAGGCCTGGTACAGTGACTCGTTCTGCCCCAGCTCCGTCGCGTAGGCGCTCAGCAGGGGAAGACAGGTGTTATAGGCCTCGCGTAATGCCGGGCTGTTGACGACCGAGTTCATATGGCTCACGGGCGACCACACCCGCGCCAGGCGGTCGGCCAGATCTTCCAAAGGCTGCACGAGATTGCCCCAGGTGTATGGGCCGTTTCTTTCGAGGAGCGCTTTGATGGCGGCACGGTTCTCGGCCAATACGGCCTCGATGGCGGGTACGACGTGATGCGGTTCGATGGCGCTGAAGCGCGGCAGGCCGTCGCATTGCAACAAGGGATTGTCCATATTGTTCCTGTATATTCCTGCGAATCAAAAAAACGGATGATGCTATATTACCCCAATCCGCAAGCCCATGAGGAAATCGATGGACAAACACTATGACTTGATAGCCCTGGGTGGGGGCAGCGGCGGCATCGCCGTGGCCAAAAGAGCCGCCAGGCATGGCGCCACCTGCGCCGTCATCGAGGCGGACCGGCTGGGGGGCACCTGTGTCAACCGCGGCTGCGTCCCCAAGAAAATCCTCTGGCACGCTGCGGAAATTGCCCATGCCCTGCACATGGCGCCGGATTATGGCTTTGGCGGCCCGTCATGCACACTCGATTGGGCGCAGCTCAAGATCAGGCGCGATGCCTATCTCAAACGCCTCAACCAGATCTATCAGACGAGTCTGACGGATTTCCATGTCGATATCATCAATGGGCGAGGACAGTTTGTTGATGCCCATACCCTGGAAGTGAACGGGCGGCGCTACCATGCCGACCACATCGTGGTCGCCACGGGGGGAAAACCGGTGATACCGGACCTGCCGGGAGCTGGCCATGGCATTACCTCCGATAGCTTCTTTGCTCTCTCCAGCCAACCCAAGCGCGTGGTCATCGTGGGATCCGGCTATATCGCCGTGGAAACGGCCTGCCTGCTCGACGCCCTGGGCAGCGAAGTGAGCATCATGATGCGGCGCCTTGAATTTCTCAACAATTTCGATGTTATGATCAGGCGATCACTGATGGAGGATATGCAGAACGATGGCATCAATATCATGAGCAGTATCGAAATACGGGAGGTCATGCGTGAAACCGACGGCAGCCTTACGCTGTTAACGGATCACGATCACAGGGTGACAGGCGTGGACTGCCTCCTGTGGGCAGTAGGGCGTCGCCCAAATACAGACAACCTGGGTCTCGATGCAGCCGGAATTGCCATGGACAACATGGGACACATCCCCGTCGACGACTACCAGAACAGCAATGCCCCCGGCATCTATGCCATCGGCGATGTCACGGGACAGATTCAACTCACTCCCGTGGCCATTGCGGCGGGTCGGCGCCTTGCCGACCGCCTGTTCGGCGGGCAGCCCGGCAGCCGTCTCGACCTGGAAAACGTTCCCACAGTCATCTTCAGCCATCCCCCGGCTGCCTCTGTCGGCATAACGGAGGACGAAGCGCGCAAGCGGCACGGCGACGCCATCAAAGTCTACCTGGGGCATTTCACACCCCTCTTGTATGCCATGACCAAGGTGAAAAAGCGCTCCGTTGTCAAACTGGTCACGCTGGGTATCGAGGAAAAAATCATCGGCTGCCACATCGTGGGCGCCAATGCCGACGAAATACTGCAGGGTTTTGCCGTGGCCATCAAGATGGGCGCCTGCAAAAAGGACTTCGACAACACCATGGCCATCCACCCCACCAGCGCGGAAGAGCTGGTATTGCTATAATTTCCACACGAGGAGAGCCTCCTATGACCATCAGGACATTCAACGGCATTCAACCCGATATAGCGCCTACTGCCTATATCGACGACACGGCGCTGGTCATCGGTGACGTCTCCATCGGTGAGGACACCTCATTGTGGCCCATGACCGTGGCACGAGGGGATGTGCACCGCATCACCATCGGCGCCCGCACCAACGTCCAGGACGGCTCCGTCCTCCATGTCACCCAGGACAACCGGTTCAGCCCGGGTGGATTTTCCCTCGGCATAGGCAACGACGTCACCATCGGGCATGGCGCCATCATACACGCCTGCACCATCGACGATTTGGTGCTGATTGGCATGGGCGCCATCATCCTCGATGGCGCCCACATACCCACGCGCGTCATGGTGGGCGCCGGCACTCTGGTCCCCCCCGGCAAGCGGCTGGAGAGCGGCCATCTGTACATTGGCAGCCCCGCGCGGCAGGCTCGCAAGCTGGCCGACAAGGAACTGGCCTACCTGGAATTCTCGGCGCAACATTACGTGGCGCTGAAGAATCGGCACATGCACGCCGACAAACATCATAGCTGTTGACATAGCCCGTCAAAACAAGGAGTTTTTTGAAATGACCACAAGCAAATACGCCACTGCCTTCATGGCGCTCATTCTTCTCGCCGCCGGATGCGCGCAGGCGCCACGGAATCCGGTGGACAATACCAGCCTGGACAGCAACGCCTCCCCGGCGACAGCAACAGAAACGGCCGATATCGCGACGGACAGACTGGCGATTATCGAAGAGATCATGAAGGAATCCGGCACGGACGCCATGATCGAACAAGTGCCTGCCATGGTCGCCATGGGCTTCGACCAGCAACAACCCCCTCCCCTCGACCGGGACGATTACGAAAAATTCAGAAAAACCTTCATCGCTGCCTTCGACCCGCCCAGGATAAGACAAACCATCGTCATGCACCTCCAGGAGAACTATGACACTGAACGCTATGCCGCCTTTCTCACACAATTGAAGAGTCCCCTGGGAAGGAAAATGACCGCCCTTGAAACCGCGGCGCATACGCCACAGGCGCAGCAGGAAATGATGCGGATGGGCAACATTATCATGGGGCAGGCCAGCCCGGAACGCCTGAAGCTGGTAAGGCGGCTGGACGAGGCTGCCGGAGCGACCGACGGCAATCTCCACATGCAAATGCTGATGACGGAAACCATGATAAGAAATCTCAACAGGATCATGCCTGCACCAAAGCGGCTCAGTGACCCTCAGATGAATCAGATGCTGGAACAAATACGCATGCAATCCATCTTCCCTATACGCCAGGTCACGCATCTCAGCATGGTATACACATTCCGCTCCATCGACGATACAGAACTGCAGGAATATATTCAGCTCTATGAATCCGACACCGGCCGCTGGGGCACAAAACTATTGCGCGGCGCCTGGGAACGGGTTTCGGCAGATATTGCCCTGGAACTGGCCCAGCGCATCGAGCAGACTTTTATCGAGAAAAATGCATTATAGGGAAACGTGCTGACTGGGCCGAACTCAGCGAGGCCTGATACCTGAATCCGCGGGTTCAGGCATATTGAGAATAAGGCGCGGTGCGCAGTCCCAGGCATGGTACGATAAAAGGCGCTATGAATCTCAAAAAATTCCTGTTGTTAGCTCTGGTTTCGGTCGCATACCTGCTTGCTGGCAGCTACCCCATCAATCCATTGCCCCGCTTCGATAACAGTGGCGCCACACTCACACCGGAAGCACTGCGCTTTGAGGCGCCCGGCATAGCCTATACGCCACAGCCTCCCGCCTGGCTCAACGAAGTCATTGCGGGGCAACCTCTGGAGATTCTGCTGGAGCTGAGAACCGCTGACAGACGACAGGGAGGGCCGGCCAGAATCCTTACGGTTTCCGCCAACACCGGACAGCGCAATCTCACTATCGGGCAATCGGGGGATGACCTGATCATCCGCCTGCGCCGCTCAGAAGAAACCTTCAACGGCACCCCTGCCTATGTGCTGCCGGGCGTTTTCAACAGCACGGCCATACAACATATCCATCTCGCACTGAAGGGGAAGCTGCTCACGGTGACAGTCAACGGGGTGCAACGCCTCCGGGAACCTTTGCCTCACGACGCACTGAAAAGCTGGGCGCCCGGCCACCGCCTGGCGCTGGGCAACGAGATCACCTTCGACCGCCCCTGGCTGGGCGTCATCCGCCAGGCGTTCGTGCGCGTCAATGGAGAAACCTACGACTATCTCGACAGGGGCGCCCTGAAAATACCCACCACCTATTTTTTTCGGGACACGCCAAGAACACTGCAGTTGATCCCTTTTCATCACTCTAAGCCCGGCGCCCTGGGCTGGTTGGACTGGATCAGCAACTACCTGGGTTTCATTCCCATTGGCGTGCTCATCACCTTGCTTTTTCCCATGCGCCGCCCCTTGCTGCTTTCCACCGGGCTGTGCCTGATCCTGTCCCTTACCATGGAATTCATACAACTGTTTCTGCCATGGCGCTTTCCTTCCGTGAACGACCTTGTTCTCAACACCCTGGGTGGCCTGACTGGGGGCTGGCTGGGGCTGAAATATGGCGCGCATATCAAGGCAAAACGCAACACCGTATCACATGCGGCTCCTGTCACGGAAAAAGACGCGCGCGGATGAAAACCTGAAAAGCAGAGTGCTGCTGATCACCCCCGACGGTATGACCCCAGCTCAATTGTTCCGGAGAAACATTTCAAGTCCGTCGCGGTACAAACAACCCGACGCCAGATAACCTTGATGATGATTCCCCAGAATGGTGAGCAGGGTTTTGGGGCCTCTGGCAGCCTCGTAAAGCCGCTCTGCATGAGCAAAGGGGATGACTTCGTCCTCGCGGCTGTGGATCACCAGCAGGGGGCAGGTGATCCGCTTCACGTTCTCCAGAACCGGATAGTGATAACGGGAAAGCAGGCTTACGGGCAGCAGGGGGTGGTGCTCCGCGGCAATGACGGGCAGGGATGTGAAGGTGGACTCCAGTATCAGGGCGCGGGGCGAATGCCGCGTCGCCAAGTGTGAGGCGATGGCTGCGCCCAGGGAACGCCCCATGACAATGATGTCAGAGGAATCCAAACCGCGGCGCCCGGTCAGATAGCTCCACGCTGCCTCCACGTCGGCATAAGTACCCGCCTCGTCCGGGCTGCCCCCGCTCAGGCCATACCCCCGGTAGTCAAAGACGAATACCGCCACCCGCATTTGCTGGAACATCACCAGGGTTTCCATGTACTGAGAGATATTGCCGCGATTGCCGTGACAGAACAGAACGACACGCTCCGCATAGTCATGAGGAAGAAACCAGCCGTGGAGCACGACGCCATCGGACGCGGGAAAATTCACCGCCTCATAGCGCAGGCCGAAATAGGCCGGGGTGGTGAGCATCTTCTTGCTGGGAAAGTATACACGGCGTTGCTGGGTCAGATATACATGCAACAATACGCCGCCGTATCCCAATGCCACCAGCACCACGATCCATGACAAGAGGTTCATGTTTGCCGCGTCACCACTCTAGAAAACGCGGGTCAGCCTGATCCACCAGGCGGTGGTCACGCCCCACACGGCATTCCCTGGGCCGTGGTGATCTCGGCGACGCCGAAACCCCATACCGTCAGACTGTTGAGCAGGCCGCCCAGGCAACCCGCGGCGAACAACAGGGAAATCTTGCGCATCAACGGACTCATACCTCCTTACCCCAGAAACAGCTTATAGACCGGATTGCCGGTCTCGTCCCAGAAGTCATAACCCAACGTGTCCAGATAGGACTGGAATGCTTTCTTGTCTTCAGGCGGCAACTGCACGCCCACCAGCACGCGCCCATAGGCCGCGCCATGATTGCGGTAGTGGAACAGGCTGATGTTCCAGCGCTGACCGATGCAGGCGAGAAAATCCAGCAGGGCGCCCGGACGCTCCGGGAACTGGAACCGGTAGAGATTCTCGTTCTCCACCTTGTCCGCGTGTCCACCCACCATGTAACGGATGTGCAGCTTGGCCATTTCGTTGTCCGTCATGTCGATGACCGGATACTTCTTGTCGCGCAACTGACGCACCACCTCGTTCTTCTCCTCATGCCCGTGATTGAGCTGTATGCCCACGAAGACATGGGCGTCCCGGTCGTCGGCAAAGCGGTAATTGAATTCGGTGATGCTGCGCTTGCCGATGAGCCGGCAGAATTTCAGAAAGCTGCCCGGCCGCTCGGGGATGGTCACGGCCAGCAGGGCCTCGCGGCGCTCGCCCATCTCGGCGCGTTCCGATACATGGCGCAGGCGGTCGAAGTTGGTGTTGGCGCCGCTGTCGATGGCGATGAGGCGCTTGTGGCGCAGGCGCCGCCGCTGCACGTATTTCTTCAACCCGGCCAGGGCCAGCGCCCCGGCGGGCTCGGCGATGGAGCGGGTATCGTCGAAGATGTCCTTGATGGCGGCGCAGATCTCGTCCGTGGAGGCCAGCACCACTTCATCGACGCAGGCGCGCGCCACGCGGAAAGGCTCCTTGCCCACCTGGCGCACCGCCACGCCGTCGGCGAAAATGCCCACCTGGTCCAGCACCACGCGGCGCTTGTGCTTCAAGGCCTCGTACAGGCAGGGCGCGTCGTCCGGCTCCACGCCAATCACCTTGATGCGGGGATAGAGGGCCTTCACGTAGGCCGCCACCCCCGCCAGCAGTCCGCCGCCACCCACGGGGACGAAAATGGCGTGGATGCTCTCGGCGCCGTGATGCAGAATCTCCGCCGCGATGGTGCCCTGCCCGGCGATGACGTCGGGATCGTCGTAGGGATGGATGAAGGTCATGCCGTTTTCCTTCGCCAGCAGACGCGCCTGTTCACAGGCCTCGTCATAGGTGTCCCCGAACAACACCACCTTGGCGCCCATGCGGCGCACCGCCTCCACCTTGATGCCCGGCGTGGTGCGGGGCATGACGATGAGCGCCTTGATGCCCAGTTTGTGCGCCGACAGGGCCACCCCCTGGGCATGATTGCCGGCCGAGGCGGCGATGACGCCCTTGTTTCTGGCAGCGGTGCTCAGATGCACGATCTTGTTGTAGGCGCCGCGCAGCTTGAACGAGAAAACCGGCTGCAGATCCTCGCGCTTGAGCAGCACTTCGTTGCCCAGGCGCTCCGAGAGTATTTTCATGGGATCCAGCGGCGTCTCCACCGCCACGTCATAGACCCGGGCCTTGAGGATTTTATTCAGATATTGGTTTTTCATCACTATAAGTTATCAGCTTGCCCCGTTCATTGCACGGCGTATGCGATGCAAACATCATGACAAGACAGCGCGCGCTGGTTATCATTGGCGGCAAGTGATTCAGCAAGGAGACATCCATGACACGGGACGACATGAAAAAAATGGCTGCCGAGGCGGCGCTGGAATATGTGGAGGCCGGCGCGGTGGTGGGCGTGGGCACGGGCTCCACGGCCAACCACTTCATCGATGCCCTGGCGGGCATCAAGCACCGCATCGACGGCGCCGTGGCCAGCTCGGAGGCCACCGCCGGGCGCCTGCGTTCCCATGGCATTCTCGTCATGGATCTCAATGAAGTGGTGGAACTGCCGGTCTACGTGGATGGCGCGGATGAAAGCAACCGCTATCTGCAACTCATCAAGGGCGGGGGCGGCGCCCTGACGCGGGAGAAAATCGTCGCCGCCGCCAGCCGCACCTTCGTGTGCGTCGCCGACGACTCCAAGCTGGTGGATATCCTGGGCGCCTTTCCCCTGCCCGTCGAGGTCATCCCCATGGCGCGCAGCTATGTGGCGCGCGAGATCGTCAAGCTCGGCGGCCAGCCCGTGCTGCGGGAAGGCTTCATCACGGACAACGGCAATATCATCCTCGATGTCCACAACATGCAGATCATGGAACCCGCCAAGCTGGAAACCACCCTCAACCAGATCGCCGGCGTGGTCACCAACGGCCTGTTCGCCAACCGCCCCGCCGATGTCCTGTTGCTGGGCGGCGAAGAAGGGGTCGCCAAGCTCACCTGAGCCATGCAGAAGACGCTCATCACCATCGGCATCATCCTGGTTCTGGTGGGCATGTTGTGGCCCTGGCTGCAGAAGTCCGGCCTCGGGCGCCTGCCCGGCGACATCGTGGTGGAACGGGAAAACTTCCGCTTCTATTTCCCCCTCACCACGGGGATCATCGTCAGCATCGTGCTGAGCCTGCTGTTCTGGTTGATGCGCAAGTAAGGACGCCCCTTAATCCTAGCCTTCTCCCCCAGGAGGGTGTCGCAAAAGCCGGTTTTTCTGTAGGTTGGGCTGAGGAACGAAGCCCAACATGTTTGGCTTTTCAAGCTGTTGCTGTTGGGCTTCGTTCCTCAGCCCAACCTACGAATGGCTTTTGCGACACCCTCCCGGGGGAGAGGGAAGAGTGAAGGAGGTAGCTACAAAAGCACCTGCTCGATCCCTCCCTGGCTGGCCTTGCGCACGAAGGCCTCCTGCCAGCCCTCGCCCAGCAATTGGTTGGCCAGTTCCACCACGATGTAGTCCGTCTGCAGGCCGGTATCCTCCCCGTAGCGGGACAGGCCCTGCTGGCAGGCGGGGCAGGAGGTGAGCAGTTTGACCTCGCCGTTTTCCACCCGGGGCTTGCCCGTGAGGCGCGTGATGCCCTTGACCAATTCTTCCTCCTTGCGGAAGCGCACCTGGGTGGCGATGTCGGGGCGCGACACGGCGAAGGTGCCCGCCTCGCCACAGCAGCGCTCGGACAGGGTGGCCTCCCGGCCCAGCAGGGTGGAGGCCACATGGACGGGATCGTGGGTCTTCATGGGCCCGTGGCAGGGATCGTGATAGAGGTACTGCACCCCTTCCACGGCGTCCATGGAGACGCCCTTTTCCAGCAGGTATTCATGAATGTCCAGCAGGCGCGAGCCCGGAAAGATCTGCTGAAACTCGTAGAGCAGCAGTTGGTCCATGCAGGTGCCGCAGGAGACGATCACCGTCTTGATGTCCAGGTAGTTGAGGGTGTTGGCCACGCGGTGGAACAACACGCGGTTGGCGGTGGTGATGGCGCGGCCGCGCTCCTCGTCCCCGCTTGAGCGCTGGGGATAGCCACAGCACAGATAGCCCGGCGGCAACACCGTCTGGGCGCCCACCTCGTAGAGCATGGCCATGGTGGCCAGCCCGATCTGGCTGAACAGGCGCTCGGAACCGCAGCCGGGAAAATAGAACACCGCCTCGGCCTCCTCCGCTGACTTCCCGGGGTTGCGGATGATGGGCACCATTTTGTTGTCTTCCAGGCCCAGCTGCGCGCGGATGGTGCGCGAGGGCAGGTTGCCCGGCAGGGGTTTCTTGACGAAGTGGATCACCTGCGCGGGGATATTCGGCTTGCCGGTGGTGGCGGGCGGCGCCGTATCCGGGCGCGCGGGCAGCAGGCGGCGCGCCACCCGCCAGGCCATGCGCTGCAGGCGGGAACCCCATTCCACCACGGTCTTGCGCAGCAACCTTACCCGCAAGGGCTCGGTGGCGTTGAGATAGGCCATGGCCAACCGGGCGCCCAGGTTGGCGCGCTTGCCGGTGCGCGCCTTGAGGATGTGGCGCATGCGGATGCTCACGTCGCCGAAATCGATATCCACCGGACAGGCGGGCAAGCACTTGTGGCATACGGTGCAATGGTCGGACACGTCGCGCATCTCGTCGAAGTGGCGCACCGAGACGCCGCGCCGGGTCTGCTCCTCGTAGAGAAAGGCCTCCAGGATGAGGCCCGTGGCGAGAATCTTGTTACGCGGCGAATACAACAGGTTGGCGCGCGGCACGTGGGTGGCGCACACCGGCTTGCACTTGCCGCAGCGCAGGCAATGACGCACGTCGTCGTTGAGGGCGCCCAGTTCGCTCTCTTCAAGTATGAGCGCCTCCTGCTGCAGCAGGCGCAGGGAGGGGGTGTAGGCATTGTGCAGGCCGGAGCCCTTGAGCAGCTTGCCGCGGTTGAAGACCCCCTTGGGGTCAATACGCTGCTTGTAGTCGCCGAACACGGCCAGGTCCTGTTCGTCCAGGTACTGGATCTTGGTGATGCCAATGCCGTGCTCGCCGGAAATCACCCCGCCCAGGGAACGGGTGATGTCCATGATGCGGTCCACGATGCGCTCGGCCTCGTGGAGCATTTCATAGTCGTTGGAATTGACGGGGATGTTGGTGTGCACATTGCCGTCCCCGGCGTGCATGTGCAGGGCCACGAACAGGCGGCCGGAACGGATGGCGGCATGGATCTCGTCCAGGCGCCGGTGCAGCGGCTCAAATTCGCGGCCGCCGAAGATCTCCTTCAAGGGTTGTTCCACCTCGCGGCGGTAGGAAATGCGCGCATCGCGGCGCAGCAACAGGTCGGCGACCCGATCCGCGGCCCGCTGCTTTTCCAGTTCCGTATCCAGGAACAGGTGGGCGTGGCTCTCCAGGGGCGCATGGAGATATTCCAGCAGCGTCGACCAGCGTTGCCGCACGGCCTGCAGCAACGCCATGGCGGTCTCCACCTTGGTGGCGATGATGGCCTCGTCCTCGCGGCTGGCCTCCGTTTCGGGCAGGAGCCTCATCTCCGGCAGTTCCTCGTCCAGGAAACGCCGCACGGCGTCGATCATGCGCAGCTTGTTGCGGGTGGACTGCTCGATGTTGATGATCTCTATTGCCTCGCTGTACTCGGCCAGGCGCTCCAGGGGAATCACCACGTCCTCGTTGATCTTGAAGGCGTTGGTGTGGGCGGCGATGGCGGCGGTGCGCGCCCGGTCCAGCCAGAAGCGCCGCCTTGCGCCGGGACTGGCCGCGACGAAGCCCTCGGCCTGGCGCGCGACGGCGATGTCGACGATGGCCCCGGCCGCCTCGTCCACCGCTCCTTCCCGGTCGCCGGCCACGTCCATCAGCAGCACCATCTTGGGCAGCTCGGCGCGCGCCGCCTTGGTGGAATAGTCCACGGCGCGCAGATAACGCTCGTCCAGGTGTTCCAGCCCGGCCAGCAGCACATCGTCAAGGCGCTCGCAATGGGCAATGACCTCGACGATGGAGGAAACCGCTTGCTTGAGATCGCTGCCGAAGAACTCCAGGCACACGGTGCGCACGTGGGCCGGCTGATGATGGAGAATAAACTCGGCGGAGGTGATGAAGCCGTCACAGCCCTCCTTCTGCACCCCGGGCAGCCCCCCCAGAAACTTGTTGGTGACATCCTTGCCCAGACCCTGATGGCGGAACAGGCGCCCCGGCAGGGTGAGTATCTCGGGCTCGCCCTGCGCCTGGTGGCCGTCCCCGGCGTAGCGGGTGATGCGGAAGCGCACGGTTTCCTGTTCGTGGATCTTGCCCAGGTTGTGATCGAGGCGCTCCACCTCGATCCAGCGCGCATCGGGCGTCACCATGCGCCACGACACCAGGTTATCCACGGTGGTGCCCCACAACACCGCCTTCTTCCCGCCGGCGTTCATGGCCACGTTGCCGCCGATGGTGGAGGCGTCCTGGGAGGTGGGGTCCACGGCGAACACCAGGCCATGGGCCTCGGCCAGTTCCGCCACGCGGCGCGTCACCACGCCGGCTCCGGCGCGCACCGTGGCCACCTCGCCGTCCACCCCCTCCAGCTTGCGCCGGGTAACGGGACCCAATTGCTCCAGCTTCTCTGTGTTGACCACCGCGGTATCGGCGAACAGGGGCACCGCCCCCCCGGTGTAACCCGTCCCCCCCCCGCGGGGAATGATGGTGAGCCCCAGTTCGATGCAGGCCTTGACCACCGGCTGGATCTCGGCCTCGCTGTCCGGCGTGATCACCACGAAGGGATGTTCCACGCGCCAGTCGGTGGCGTCGGTGGCATGGGAGACGCGCGCCAGACCGCCGAAATGGATATTGTCGCGGCGGGTCACCCGGGACAGAATGCGCAAGGCCTTGTGGCGCAGGGCCTGCTGGCGGGGCAGCCAGGCCTCGAAATCCCTTACCGCCTGCCGGGTGGCGTCGAGCAGCCGCAGGGCCAGTTCGTTATCGTCGGCGCGGGCCTTGATCTGGTCGAGGCGGTGATGCAGGGCGCGGGTAAGGGAACGCCAGCGGGCCGGGTTTTCCTGCAGGTCGTCCTCCAGATAAGGGTTGCGCATCACCACCCACATGTCGCCCAGCACCTCGAACAGCATGCGCGCGGAACGGCCCGTGCGGCGGGACGCGCGCAGACGGTTCAGCACCTCCCAATGGGCCTCGCCGAGAAAGCGGATGACGATTTCCCGGTCGGAGAAGGAGGTGTAATTATAGGGGATTTCGCGAATACGCGCCGTTGGCGATGCTGTCATGTGTCAAAAATGTGAAGATTCAGAAAATTCTGCCGATGATATCAGCAGAGTTACCGGTACGCTCAAGTTTAGCATGCCTTGCCGCGGGGAACACTCGCGCAGACCATGGGTATGGGCCGCGCCGGCAAACAAAGGATGAACCAGAACCCGCAGGACAATAACCTATGGCCACGCAACAACAAGTCCAGATCGATACGGAAGCCCTGGCGGGCCTCGAGCCCATCTCTTCCCTGTCGCGGGATCAAATCCGGCAATTGATCGAGCAATCGAGCTGGGAGCGGCTCAATGCCGGCGTCTATCTCTTCCATGAAGGCGAGGCGGACAAGCAGGCCATTTATCTGCTGAATGGCAGCCTGGAATTGTCATCCCGCGACAGCGACGTGGTGCACCTGTTTCACAGCGGCAGCGAAGATGCGCGCCACCCGGTCGCTGCAGAGACGCCGCGCCGTTATTCCGCCGTGACGGTCACGCCCTGCGAAATCATCCGCATCGACAAGGAACTGCTGGACACGCTGCTCACATGGGAGCAGATCTCCGCCCCCGATGCAGAAGTGGTCATGTGCGAGCAGGGCATCATCACTGTCAACAAGGGACAGTGGCTGACTTCCATGATCAAGTCCCCCACGTTCAGGAACCTGCCGCCGGCCAATATCGAGGCCCTCCTCGGCCGCCTGGAACCCATCATGGTGCAGGCGGGGGATGTCATCATCCGCCAGGGGGACCAGGGAGACTACTTCTACATGATCGATGCCGGCGTCGCCATGGTGACTCGCAACCCGGACGACGATGAAGAATCCATCGAGATCGCGGAACTCAACCAGGGCGACACCTTCGGCGAGGCCGCCCTCATCTCCAACAATCCGCGCAACGCCACCGTCACCATGATGTCCGACGGCATCCTGCTGCGCCTCGCCAAACGTGACTTCATACAGCTGCTGGAGCAACCCAATGTGCACTGGCAGGACCCTGCCCTGGCCGAGCAGGAAATCGCCCGCGGGGCGCGCTGGATCGACGTGCGCCTGCCCTCCGAGTACCAGCAGGGTCACCTGCCCGACAGCCTCAACATCCCCATGCGGGACCTGCACAAACAGGCCCAGTCCCTGGACAATTCCATCGCCTACATCTGTTATTGCGAAACGGGCCGGCGCAGTTCCGCTGCCTCATTCGTATTGAAGCAGTATGGTCTGCGCGCCAGCGTGCTGCGCGATGGCCTGAAGAACATCCCTGCCGGGCAATTGATCACCTGAACCATCGAACCACGCGTCATGCCAGCCACAGCACGGCGCTGTAACGCAACGCCTTTCCCAGGGCGATGAAGAACACCGTGGCGAGCAGTCCGGTGCGCAGCCAGCCGGCCACCACGCACAGGGGGTCGCCCACAATGGGAAGCCATGAGAACAGCAAAACGGGCGCGCCCCAGCGCCGCACCCGTTGCAAGGCGCGCCGGTAGCGTTGTGACTGTAACATGCGATGGCTGGGAAAGCGCCAGGCAATGAGCCATCCCACCAGCCAGGATGTCATGCCCCCGAGGGTGTTGCCTGCGCTGGCGGTCAGCAATAGCAACCAGGGTTCCTGATAACCAGCTCTCGCCAGACCATAGAGCATGGCCTCCGACCCCCCTGGCAGCAAGGTGGAGGAAATGAATGCGCTGACGAACAAGGCCCACAGGCCGGCGTGGCTTCCTTCTGCAGCGAGATCCATGGCGCGGCTTTAGGGTAAGAGAGACAAAAAAAAGCGGCCATTAAGCCGCCTAGTGATTTTTAATATAATTATTATTATTCTCACCTAAGAGGTTTTCACTCCCCCCTCCCGGTTGCAGATAAATTTAAAACAACCCTACTAATGTGTCAAGATAAAATCACTGGAAAGACCAGGGATTTCAGTCAGATTTTATGATTGTTCTCCAGAGGACAAAGTTAATACTTTTTCGTTATATAAAAAATAATAAAACATGAAATCCCGCCTTAAAGGTTTGCTGGAGAAAAAACGGCGCTGGCTGACTACCATCGATACCCTGCCACAACTGGCGCTCATCGGCCTGATCTGCGGCTTGCTGAGCGGCCTGGTCATCATCGCCTTCCGCCTGCTCATCGAGACTACCCAGGCCGGCCTGCTGCCTCAGGGGGACCCTGAGAACTACGAGGCTCTGTCTCCCGTGATGCGCCTGGTGATCGCCGTCGTCGGGGCATTGATCATTGGCCTGATTTTCGACATCATCGCCAGACAAACACGCCAAGTAGGCGTGGTCCATGTCATGGAACGCCTCATGTATCACCAGGGCCGCCTGCCCCTGGCAAACGCCGTCTGGCAATTCATCGGCGCCGCGCTCTCCATCATCAGCGGCCACTCCGTCGGCCGCGAGGGTCCCGGCGTCCACCTGGGCGCGGCAACCGGCAGTCTGACGGGACAGTTCCTGAGATTGCCGGACAACAGTACCCGCACCCTGGTCTCCTGCGGCGCGGCGGCCTCCATCGCCGCCTCCTTCAATACACCCCTGGCAGGCGTCATTTTCGCCATGGAGGTCATCGCCCGGGAATACACCCTGGCGGGGTTCACCCCGGTCATTCTCGCCGCCGTTTCCGCCACGGCCCTGTCGCGACTGGTATTTGGCGACGAACCGGTATTCACCATACCCCTGCTTGAAATGGGCTCCCTGGGAGAGTTGTCCTACGTCCTCTTCAGCGGCCTCGTCATCGGCTGCCTGGCGGCATTGTTCATCTGGCTGCTGCGAAAATTCACGCGCCTGTGGCAACAACGCAGATTCTGGCAGCGGGCGCTGCTCGCCGGCGTCCTCACCGGCCTTGCCGCCATGGCCGTCCCGCAGATCATGGGAGTAGGTTATGACACCATCAACGCCACCCTGGCGGGACAGGCCGGCATCGCCCTGTTGATCATGATCGTGCTCTTCAAACTGTTCGCCACCACGGCCTGCGTCGGCCTGGGCCTGCCCGGCGGCTTCATCGGCCCCACCCTGGTCATCGGCGCCTGCGCGGGAGGCGCCCTGGGCCTGGTGGCCCAATGGATATTTTCCGATCAGGTGACAGGTCCCGCCTTCTATGCCGTCATCGGCATGGCGGCCATGATGGGCGCCACCCTGCAAGCCCCCCTGGCGGCATTGATCGCCATCATCGAACTGACCGCGGACCCGCACATCATACTGCCGGGCATGCTGGCCGTCATTGCCGCCGGCCTGACCTGCAGTGAAATCTTCAAACAACCTGCCGTCTTCGACATGCTGATCAAGGAGCGGGGACTGGATTTTCGCAATGACCCGATCGCACAGTCACTGCGCCGCCAGGCGGTGAAACACATCATGGAAAAAAACCTTGTCCTCACCACATCCATGACAAGCACCAACGAGATAACAGGCATCCTGAAAAAAAATCCTCTATGGATTGTCGTAATTCACGAAGACGACGCCTACCCTGTTGTTATGCCAGCGAGTAACCTGGCGCAATTTCTGGTCGAAAATGACCTGGGTTCATCCCAGAACAACCGTGTCAATCTGCTGGAAATCCCCGCCCGGCGTTATCAGGCGGTGCTCATCGATTTGGAGGCGACGCTGCAGGAGGCGCTGGAAACCCTGGACCAGGAAGGCCTGGACACAGCCTGCGTGGCTTCAGATGCGCAACAAGCCGCGAGCATCAAGGGAATTGTCACCCGGCAGGATATCGAGGCCCATTACATCTTCAAGTAGATCGATAGTTTTATGGGCTGCTATACGGCCAAGTGGCGATGCACCAGTTCGTCGCTGAGATCCGTCATCGGGCCACTGGCGACCACGCGGCCTTTCTCCATGAGATGAAACTGCTGACCCGTGCGGCGCGCGAAGGCCAGTTTCTGCTCCACCAGCAACACGGTCAGTTTCTCTTCCTGGTTCAGGCGCACGATGATGTCGCCGATCTGGCGCACGATATTGGGCTGGATGCCCTCCGTGGGCTCGTCCAGAATGAGCAGTTTGGGATCGATGGCCAAGGCCCGACCGATGGCCAGTTGCTGCTGTTGCCCTCCTGACAGGTCGCCACCACGCCGTTGCAGCATTTCCTTGAGCACGGGGAAAAGTTCGAAGATGCGCGCCGGGACCTCTTTCAGGCCGTCGCGGCGCGCGAGCAGGCCGATGCGCAGGTTCTCCTCCACGGTCAATTGGGGGAAGATGTCCCGCCCCTGGGGCACATAGCCGATGCCGATGCGCGCGCGCCGTTCGGCGTCGAAACCGGCAATGTCCTGGCCGTCGAAAACGATACGCCCCGAGGACACGGCCTCCAACCCCATGATGGACTTGAGCAGTGTGGTCTTGCCCACGCCATTGCGTCCCATCAGGCAGGTGCAGGATCCCTCCGGAATCTCCAGGGCGAGATCCCACAAGGTATGGCTCTCGCCGTAGAATTGATTGAGTCCCTCGATCTTCAACATGTCTCAGTCCCCCAGGTAGACCTCGATGACGCGGGGGTCGTTCTGGACCTCGTCCATGGTGCCCTCCGCCAGCACACTGCCCTCGTGCAGGACGGTCACCTTGCGGGCGATGGAACGCACGAACTCCATGTCGTGCTCCACCACCACCACGGAGTGCTTGCCCGCCAGGGACACCAGCAGTTCCGCGGTGCGCTCCGTTTCCTGCGGCGTCATCCCGGCGACGGGTTCGTCCACCAACAGCACGCGGGGACTCTGCGCCAGCAGCATGCCGATCTCCAGCCACTGCTTCTGTCCGTGGGAGAGGGTGCCCGCCAGTTGATGGCGCTGCCCCGTCAGGGCGATGGTCTCCAGAATTTCATCGATGCGTTCCCGCTGCGCCTTGTTGAGCACGGCGAAAAGGGTCGGCCACACGCCCTTGTCGGCGGCGAGGGAGAGCTCCAGATTCTCGAACACCGTATGGCTCTCGAATACCGTCGGACGCTGAAACTTGCGGCCGATGCCGCCCTGGGCGATGTCGGTCTCGGACAGGCGCAGGAGATCGATTTTCTGACCGAAGAAGACCGAACCGCTGTCGGGCCGGGTCTTGCCCGTGATCACGTCCATCATGGTGGTCTTGCCCGCGCCGTTGGGGCCAATGATGCAGCGCAGCTCGCCGTCGTCGATATAGAGCGTGAGATCGTTCAGCGCCTTGAAGCCATCGAAACTGACCGTGACATCCTCCAGATACAGGATGGGGCCATGGCTGATGTCCAGGTCCGGGCTGAACACCACCTGGGGCATCATGAAATCGAAGACACGGTCACGGCGCAATGCCTTGCGCAGGGGATCCAGCGGCCTCATGGTTCCGTGTCCCGCTTGCGCTTCCACAGGCCGACGAGGCCCTTGGGGAGAAAAATGGTCACCAGCACGAACAGGGCGCCCAGGGCGAACAGCCACAGCTCGGGAAAGGCGGCCGTGAAGTAGGTCTTGGCGTAATTGACCAGCAGCGCCCCCAGCACGGCGCCGTAGAGCATGCCGCGTCCGCCCACGGCCACCCAGATCACCAGCTCGATGGAATTGAGGGGTGCAAACTCGCCGGGGTTGATGATACCCACCTGGGGAACGTACAAGGCCCCGGCGATACCGGCCAGCACGGCGGAGAACACGAACAGCCACAACTTGTAGCGCTCCACCTGGTATCCCACGAAGCGGGTGCGCGACTCGGCATCGCGTATGGCCACGATCACACGGCCCAGCTTGGAGTTGATGATGAAACGGCAGATCACATAGCTGACGGCCAAAGTAATCACCGAGGCCAGGAACAGTGCGACCCGGGTGCCATCCGCCTGCAGGTCGAAACCGAGAATATCCTTGAAATCCGTCATGCCGTTATTGCCGCCGAAACCCATCTCGTTGCGGAAGAAGGCCAGCATGAGGGCGAAGGTCAGGGCCTGGGTGATGATGGCCAGATACACGCCGGTGACGCGGGAGCGGAAGGAGAACCAGCCGAACACAAAGGCCAGCAGGCCGGGCACCAACACCACCATCAGCATGGCGAACCAGAACATGTCGAAGCCCAGCCAATACCAGGGCAGTTCCTGCCAGTTGAGGAACACCATGAAGTCCGGCAGATCAGGGTTGCCATACACGCCGCGGTCGCCGATCTGGCGCATCAGGTACATGCCCATGGCGTAGCCGCCCAGGGCGAAGAAGGCGCCGTGGCCCAGGCTGAGGATGCCACAGTACCCCCAGATCAGATCCAGCGCCAGCGCCAGCAGCGCGTAGCACAAATATTTTCCGATCAGCGTGACGGTGTAGGTGGACAAATGAAACGGTGAGGACTCGGGGACCGCGAGATTCAGCACCGGCACCACGACGGCCAGCACAAACAATCCCGCCAGCAGAAAGGCGCCACCCCGGTCACTGCGATAGAAGCGTCCCAGTATCATGTCTCAGTTCTCCGCGTTGCGCCCTTTCTGCGGGAACAGGCCGCGGGGGCGTTTCTGGATGAACAGGATGATGAACACCAGCACCAGGATCTTGGCCAGCACGGCGCCTGACCAGGGCTCCAGGATCTTGTTGGCCACCCCCAGGGACATGGCCCCCACCAGGGCGCCCCACAGGTTGCCGACCCCGCCGAACACCACCACCATGAAGGAATCGATGATATAGGCCTGGCCCATGTTGGGACCCACATTGGTCAACTGGCTCAGGGCCACCCCCGCCACGCCGGCGATCCCGGAGCCCAGGCCGAAGGTCATGGCATCAACCCACTTGCTGCGTATGCCCATGGCCCGGGCCATGGCGCGGTTCTGGGACACGGCGCGCACCTGCAGGCCCAGGGAGGTCTTCTTCAGAATCAGCATCAGGGCGAAGAACACCAGCAGACAGAACAACAGGATGTAGAGGCGGTTGTAGGTCAGGGACAGGGCGGCATTGATTTCCAGCGACCCGCTGAGCCAGGCGGGGTTCTCCACTGTGACGTTCTGCGCCGACACGGTGGTGCGCACCAGTTGCTGCAGCAGCAGGCTGACCCCGAAGGTGGCCAGCAGGGTTTCCAGCGGCCGGCCATACAGAAAACGGATGACGCCGCGCTCGATGGCGATGCCAAACAAACCGGAAACCATAAAGGCGGCAGGAATGGCCACCAGTATGGACCATTCGATATGGTTGGGCATGAGCAACTGGACCAGGTAGGTCGTGTATGCGCCCAGCATGATCAACTCGCCATGGGCCATGTTGATGACCCCCATGACGCCGAAGGTGATGGCCAGCCCGATGGCGGCCAGCAGCAATACCGAGCCCAGGCTCAGGCCAAAAAACACGGTTTCTATGAACCCATTGAATTTCAACTTGAATTCGATGCTTTTGATGGCCTGCTGTACGGCGGCGGCGATCTCTTGATCCGCCTCAATTTCGAGCAGGCGGTTCAGGCGGTTGCGCACCTCCGGCTCCAGGCTGCCATCCAGAAGCCGGACTGCGCGCAATCGCACTGTCCGGTCATCATTCTCCAGGTCTGACATGGCGGCCGCCGTTTCCAGCACCTCGCGGATATCCGCATCCGTTTCGCGGGCAAGTGCTTCAGCGAGAACCGGCTTGGTCGCCGCATTGACATTTCCCAGCATGATCTTGGCTGCCGCAAGACGCTGTGCCGGATCCTTGCTCGTCAGGCTCAGGCGGGCCAGGGTGTCACGCAACAGGCCGCGTAATTTGTTGTTGATCCCGATTTTCTTGACTGCGCGCCTGCCGGCTTCGCCAAGGGGCTGGGCAGTCGCCGCATCAGCGAGGCGAAACCCGCCGTCGATTTTCTCCACGATGACCACGCGACGATCGCTCTTGCGATAATACAGGCGGCTGTCCAGCATTGCCTGCAACACAACCGGCGCCTTTTCATCACCTGTTTCCGCCAGCGCGATGATCGCATCAGCCTTTTTGGAAAAAGATTTGCTGTTGAGCGCCTGCACTGCCGCATCGAAATCCGCCACGGCCGGCAGTGAAAAACCGCACAAGCCCAGCAATATCAGCAGAGAGAAAAAAACGGAATGTTTTCGAAAACTGTACATGGGTGACGATTGAAACCTACTTGATCCGTAAAACGATGCGCGCTTTACAGGAAACCAGGCAATAAATACCCCGGGTGCTGCCGTATTCAACAGCAGCACCCAGGCACGACCTCGATCTCAAATCAGAAGTTCTGACCGGAACACTTCTTGGTCTTGGTGTTGTAATTACCGCACTTGATGGGGGGCGTCCAGTCGGCAATGATATCACGGCTTCCCGGCAGGTAATCGGACCAAGCATCACCAGGCACGGTGCCTTCCGTTTCCCATACCACGTCGAACTGGCCGTCTTCCTGGATCTCTCCGATCAATACCGGCTTGGACAGGTGATGGTTCTTGTTCATCACGGCCATGCCGCCCGTCATGTTGGGCACAGAGATACCGATCATGGCCTGCTCAACGGCATCCACATCGGTGGTGCCGGCCTTCTCGACAGCCTTGACCCACATATTGAAACCGATCACGGTCGCCTCCATGGGATCGTTGGTGACGCGGTTCTCATCCTTGATGAAATTGTGCCACTGCTCGATGAAGGCCTCGTTCTCGGGCGTATCCACGCTCATGAAATAGTTCCATGCCGCGAGATGCCCCACCAACGGCTTGGTGTCGATACCCGACAATTCCTCCTCGCCCACGGAGAAAGCGACCACGGGAATGTCCTCGGCCGCGATACCCTGGTTGCCCAGCTCCTTGTAGAAGGGTACGTTGGCGTCACCGTTGATGGTGGACACCACCGCCGTCTTCTTGCCGGCGGAGCCGAATTTCTTGATATCGGACACGATGCTCTGCCAGTCGGAATGACCGAAGGGCGTGTAGTTGATCATGATGTCCTCGTCCTTGACGCCCTTGGACTTCAGGTAGGCCTCCAGGATCTTGTTGGTGGTGCGAGGATAGACATAGTCCGTACCGGCCAGAACCCAGCGCTTAACGCCCACGTCGTTCATCAGGTAATCCACGGCGGGAATTGCCTGTTGATTGGGCGCGGCGCCGGTGTAGAAGACATTCTTCGATGATTCCTCGCCTTCGTACTGTACGGGATAGAACAACAACCCGTTGAGTTCCTCGAATACCGGCAGTACGGACTTGCGGGAAACAGAGGTCCAGCAACCGAACACCACGTCCACCTTTTCTTTCTGCAGCAGCTCGCGGGCCTTCTCCGCGAACAAGGGCCAGTTGGACGCCGGATCCACCACCACGGCCTCCAGCTTCTTGCCCAGGACACCGCCTTTCTTGTTCTGCGCATCCACCATCATCAGGACGGTGTCCTTGAGAGTGGTTTCGCTGATGGCCATGGTGCCGCTCAGGGAGTGCAGTACGCCGACCTTGATGGTATCGGCGGCCTGGGCCGCCATGGCCGCCATACCCAATGCCACGCCTGCTACGGCGCCAACAGCGCGTTTTATTGTCTTTTCTCTAAATGATTTCATGAAAATTACCTCGACTGTCACTATATGCTTGTTGGAATCAGATCTGGATCTGTATACCGAGCTGCAACGCATCGCTGTCCATGTTGACCGTGCCGCTATCCACTTCCGTGTTACTGTAGACCAGGGATACGCGCGCATTGTGGCCATCGATGATGTAGTTGGCGCCGACCTCCCAGTTGGTGGTTTCACTACCACCATCGACATCGAGATACTGGTAACGCGCTACAGGCTGAAACTGTCCCATACCCGCCTTGCCGGGAATCAGATAGGCGCCCAATACGAAATAACCTGTGCCATCCAGGCCACCCAGCACAGGATTGCTTTCATAGTCGTAGTAGGTTCCCTCCAGGCTCACGACACCCTCGTTGCCGAGTTTCTTTTCCATCAGGCCATCGATACTCCAGCCGGTAAAATCACCAGTCGCGGCGGCATCGCCCTGGGTCTGATACACAACACCGATGGCCAGC
Organism: Gammaproteobacteria bacterium; assembly: GCA_026982565.1. Lineage (GTDB taxonomy): Bacteria > Pseudomonadota > Gammaproteobacteria > SZUA-140 > SZUA-140 > SZUA-140. The sequence goes on along the minus strand of JALSGV010000179.1, from coordinate 13,729 downwards.
ACATCCTTGGCGCCGTAATAGGTGCTGCTGTTGTAATAACCGGGCTCAGGATCCCAGAAGTTGTAGACGAAGCGCGCGGCATAGAGCAGGTTGTCGTCCACGTTGGACGCACCCTCGGTGCCTTCGAAGGCGCCAAGCTGATACTTGAACTGACCGCCATTGACCTGCCCCCATACAGCGGCGCCATCGTCACGTCCGGCAAAGATGGAGGGATAGGCCTGTGCAAGAGGAAAGTTCCAGGTATTCAGGTAGTAAGGGCCATCCAGATTGGAACGGTCACTGGGCGGCAGCATGCGGCCCATCCAGATATTGAAGACATCTGAAAACTCGAATTTCACCAGGGCGTCGAGGACACGAATATTTTCGTCTCCCGCGGAATCAGTGGAACGATCCGTATTGAATTCCAGCTTGATGTTTTCATGGACCTGGCCATTGACGTACAGACGCATGCCATCGACCTTGAAATCCTTGGAACGATCATTCCCATTGGGCGCGCCCTTGTCGACGGCGTTGAAACTGGTGCGCAGACCGGCACCGACGCTGACCCACTTCGTGTCATCGATCTTGATCATGCCGCCGGCATGAGCAGCAGAGATCATCCAGGGCGTTGAAACAGTTGCAACGGTAAAAGCCAGTGCAACCGGATATAGGTGGCGCTTCATAAAACCTCCCGAACTTAGAAATATTTGTGTTTATTGTCAAAATCGTGCACCGACTCCTTTTGCAAACACCATGCCTACAACAGAAATCTTTTTTAACTAAATGAAATTAAAGAAGAATATTAAAACACCCTGACATAAAAAAAACCCGAGACGCGCTATATCTGTGCGCGACGAACGCGCCACGCATCAAGACGGTGCAGAAGAAACAGTTCGGCTTGAAAGGCTGGGTGAGAAAGCGTGATCCGGCAAGATTCGCTCAGTCTTGGAGCATTCCCTGGTGCACGATGAAGCGTATCACCTCGTCGACGCCCGCCCCGGTTTTCATATTTGAAAACACGAAGGGCCGCTCGCCGCGCATCTTGCGCGCATCGCGCGCCATAACCTCCAGGGAAGCGCCCACATAAGGGGCAAGGTCAATCTTGTTGATCACCAGCAAATCAGAACGGGTGATGCCAGGCCCTCCCTTGCGGGGTATCTTGTCACCGGCCGATACGTCGATGACATAGATCATGAGATCCGCCAACTCAGGACTGAATGTGGCGCTGAGATTGTCGCCGCCGCTTTCCACCAGTACGACGTCGAGGCCGGGAAAACGCTGTTGCAAATCGGAGACTGCCGAGAGATTCATGGAGGCATCTTCGCGGATGGCCGTATGGGGGCAGCCTCCCGTCTCGACGCCGATGATTCGTGACGCGTCCAGCGCCTCGCTGCGCACCAGGAACCGGGCATCCTCCTGGGTATAGATGTCGTTGGTCACCACCGCAATCTGGTAGCGGTCACGCAGATGCTTGCACAGCGTATCCACCAGAGCCGTCTTGCCCGAACCGACCGGGCCACCGATACCGACCCGCAACGGAACTCCATCACTCATTTGCCTCTCCCTCTCATTAACCCGGCAACAATATTTGTTGCCGGGTTAATATATTGTTGCCGGGTTAATAGTCAGGACCGGAACAAGCGGCTGTATTGCTGCTCATGAAGCGCACTGCCAATGGCCTGCGCTGGCGCCACCTGTCCGATTTCGTCATTGCCGATTCCGCGGCTGAGCGCAACCCAGCCTGGAATCCGCTCAGCACACTCCGACAGAATACGCTGTCCATCTGTCTGCCCCAGGGGCACAAGCTTGATGGCCGCGGCCACTTGGTTCTCGCACCAGGCCCACAAATAACCCTCCTGCATCTCCATCTCGCCGATATCCCAGTACTGTGCGGCCAGGCTGAACATAGCGGCCCAACATGCCTTCTCTTGCCCGGGCCAAATGAGCGCCCTCTCCACTTCCAGATCCCGCAACAGGCGGCAAAGGGCCGCTCCCAGCTGCCGGTCCTCGGCAAGCAACTCGGCCGACTCGCGTGACGCCGCCAGAAAATGGTTCCACCATTGGACCCGGGGCATGTCATCATCCTGCCAGGCGCGGTACATGCGGCACAGAACCGGCAAGTCGAGGGCACTCAAACTGTGCTCGGCAAGCCCGGTGATCCAGTCACGGGCCAGAACCCGGTCCCGCACCCAGCCCGCTGAAACGGCATGCTCCAACCCCCCGGAGTATGCATATGCGCCTACCGGCAAGGTGGGGCTCACCAGTTGCAACAGCCTCAACAAGGATTGTGCGCTACGAGGCGGAGTCATCCCGCTCCCCGCGACCCATGGCCGCATAGGCGCCCGTCAATGGCTCAAACGGGCGTTGCTCCACGATGACCTCGTACCCCTGCCTGCTCATCATGTCATCCAGCACATGATCATGGAGGTAACGCACCCATCCCTCACCGATCTGTATATCCACATGCCGGTTTCCCAGGTGATAGCATACTTGCGCCTGATCCCGCGCCCTTCCACAGCGCACGGTCGAGACTGTCTCCGCGGCCGCCCTGACCTCCACTATCAGGCCATCCGTGCTGACCAGCCTGTCACCGTGCCTCAGCACCGTGCCCTGCGCCAGATACAACCGGGCATCCCCGCCATTATCCAGGCGCACCCGTTGGCGGCTACGCTGCCTGAGCGCATGGGGGAGGGTCAGCGTGGCATCCGCCGCCTCCCCTGAGAACGTCACTCGCCTGAACTCATGCACTGCTCAGAATAAAAAATAGCGCTGAGCCAATGGCAACACCCCGGCCGGCTCGCAGGTCAGCAGTGCGCCATCGGCGCGCACCTCATAGGTCTGGGCATCCACTTCCATCACGGGCTGGTAGGTATTGTGAATGAGATCCTGCTTGCGCACGGCACGGCAACCCCGCACGGCGGCCGTCTGCTTGCGCAGCCCCAGTTTTTCGGGGACCCCGGCCTCGACGGCCGCCCGCGACATGAAACTCACGCAGGTCGCACTGCGCGCACCGCCCAGGGCGCCGAACATGGGCCGGTAGTGCACGGGCTGGGGCGTGGGGATGGAGGCATTGGGGTCGCCCATGGGGGCGGCGGCGATCATCCCGCCCTTGACGATCATGGCGGGCTTGACGCCGAAGAAGGCCGGTTTCCACAGCACCAGATCGGCCAGCTTGCCCGCCTCGATGGAACCCACCTCGTGGGCGATGCCGTGGGTGATGGCCGGGTTGATGGTGTACTTGGCCACATAGCGCCGCGCGCGGAAATTGTCGTGCTGCGCATTGTCCTCCGGCAGCGGCCCGCGCTGCACTTTCATCTTGTGCGCCGTCTGCCAGGTGCGGCAGATCACCTCGCCGATGCGTCCCATGGCCTGGGAGTCCGATGCGATCATGGAAAAGGCGCCCAGGTCGTGGAGGATGTCCTCAGCGGCAATGGTCTCGCGGCGGATGCGCGACTCGGCGAAGGCCACGTCCTCGGCGATGCCCGCATCCAGATGGTGGCACACCATGAGCATGTCCAGATGCTCGTCGATGGTGTTGACCGTGTAGGGCCGGGTGGGATTGGTGCTGGAGGGCAGCACGTTGTCCTCGCCGCAGGCCTTGATGATGTCCGGGGCGTGGCCGCCGCCGGCGCCCTCGGTGTGATAGGTATGGATGGCGCGACCCTTGAAGGCGGCCAGGGTGTCCTCCACGAAGCCCGATTCGTTGAGGGTGTCCGTGTGGATGGCCACCTGCACATCGTAGGCCTCCGCCACGGCCAGGCAGTTGTCGATGGCGGCGGGCGTGGTGCCCCAGTCCTCGTGGAGCTTGAGGCCCATGGCCCCGGCCTCGAGCTGCTCGCGCAGGGGGCCGGGCAGACTGGCGTTGCCCTTGCCCAGGAAACCGAAATTGAGGGGCAGGGCCTCCACTGCCTGGTACATGCGCTCGATATACCAGGGCCCCGGCGTGCAGGTGGTGGCGTTGGTGCCCGCGGCGGGTCCCGTGCCGCCGCCCAGCATGGTGGTGATGCCCGACATGAGGGCATCCTCCGCCTGTTGCGGACAGATGTAGTGGATGTGGGCGTCGATGGCCCCGGCGGTGACGATCTGGCCCTCCCCGGCGATGATCTCGGTGCCGGGCCCGATGACGATGTCCACCCCCGGCTGCACGTCGGGATTGCCGGCCTTGCCGATGGCGGCGATGCGTCCGTCCTTGATGCCGATGTCGGCCTTGACGATGCCCCAGTGATCCAGGATCAGGGCATTGGTGATGACGGTGTCCGCCACCTCGCCGGCCCCGCGCTGGCTCTGCCCCATGCCGTCGCGGATGACCTTGCCGCCGCCAAACTTCACTTCCTCGCCGTAGAGGGTGCGATCCTCCTCCACCTGGATCCACAATTCAGTGTCGCCGAGGCGCACGCGGTCTCCCACCGTGGGCCCGAACATCTCCGCGTAGGCGCGGCGGTCGATGCGGCTCATGACCCGCCCTCCAGGGAACCCATCACCTCGCCGCGGAAGCCATAGACCTGGCGCGCCCCGCCGTAGGCCACCAGTTCCACATCACGGCTCTGCCCGGGCTCGAAGCGCACCGCGGTGCCGGCGGGTATGTTCAGGCGAAAGCCCCTGGCCGCATGGCGGTCGAAAGAGAGGGCCGGATTGGTCTCGAAAAAATGGTAATGGGAGCCCACCTGGATGGGCCGGTCCCCCGAATTGGCGACCGTCAAGCGGACGGTGGGCCTGCCGGCGTTCAATTCGATCTCGCCCTCGGCGGTCATCACTTCTCCAGGAATCATGTCGTCGTCCTCGCTACTGGATGGGATTGTGTACGGTCACCAGCTTGCTGCCGTCGGGAAAGGTGGCCTCCACCTGCACGTCGTGAATCATCTCCGCCACGCCTTCCATGACATCGTCGCGCCCCAGCAGGGTGGCGCCGTAGTGCATCAGCTCCGCAACGGTCCTGCCATCCCGGGCGCCCTCCATGATGGCCGCCGAGATATAGGCGACCGCCTCGGGATAATTCAATTTCAAACCACGGGCCTTGCGGCGCTCGGCCAGCAGCGCGGCGGTAAAAATCAACAGCTTGTCTTTTTCTCGTGGTGATAGCTCCATAGTCTCCCCTCAAGTCATCCAGATCCGCGGCGCCATTGCCTCCCGCCCCAGAACGGCCCTGCGCAACAAGCGCCAGGCCTCTCCCAGGCAGGCGCGCGCCTCCCGCGCCTGGGTGCCGAGATACCGGCACACCAACACCTCATCCAGTTGCGTGACGGAGAAAAGCGCCGCTCCGGCGGCACTCACCTCACGGCGTATGTCATCGACCACGCGCCGCTGCCGGTTCGTGCACACCAGCGTACCAACAACACATTGTCCCTCCAAGCCCCATTTGGCATCCACAACCGCGCAATGATCGCTGTAGCGGCTGCGCTCCACCCACAAGGGGGTGTTTTCTCTCCACAACTCAAAACGTTGACGGATCTGGCAGCGAATCAGCGCTTCGTCGCTGGCGGGCCTTCCCAGGCAGGTGATATCCCAGCCGATGAAATTCGCCCCCTCCGCCACTTCCACGCGGGTGAGCATCCGGGCATGAGCGCCGTTGTAGAATATGCTCTCCTGCGGCAGCCATTCCAGCGTTCCGCCCGCGGCAACGGCCAGAAGCTGGGTCTGTGAGGCCGGCAACCCTCCGCCGTGGCGGTAAAATTTTCCTGCTCCCGGGGTGGTTATCAAGCCCCACGCCTCTGGATCGACCTGGATATGCATTTCCAGATCGTCGCCAGACACAAAGCCGCCCGGTGGATGGAGCACATACACATGACAGACCTCTTTCCCTTCCGGATAGAAGGGCCGTTGAACGCGCAGGGGGCCGTGATGCCTGCGATCGACCAATACCGTACCCTCCCCACGCCGCGCCAGACGCAATGCCAGCCGCGCCGGCCAAGTCTCGTCCCGCGCCATCTCCCGCGATACCACCGCCATGGATTTTTCTGCTCCCTCTTCCAGACAAGTGTATTGATCTTAGACATGCCCAGGCGCTCATTTCAACCTGAATCCATGGATTCAGTTTCAGGCCAGACGGTGCATGGCGCGGATAATGTTTGTCAAAGGCCCGGGATCCCCAGTATATTGACGCCCATGGAAACAAACAGCTGGCACGCAATGAGATGATCTGGGTCAAGGCCTGGCACGTTATCTTCATGGTCACCTGGTTCGCCGGTCTGTTCTATCTGCCGCGCCTGTTCGTCTACCACGCGCAGAGTGACGACACCGTCAGCGACGAGCGTTTCAAGGTCATGGAGCGCAAGCTTTTCTTCGGCATCATGACGCCCGGCGCGCTCCTGACCATCGGCTTCGGGATATGGATGCTGGTGGATTATGCCTGGGCGGCCTATTCCTCCGCAGGGTGGATTCACACCAAGATGATGCTGGTGCTCCTCCTGGTGGTCTATCACATCTACTGTGGCAAACTGCTGCTGGACTTCAAGGCCGGCCGGAACCGGCGCAGCCACCGATTTTTCCGCTGGCTCAATGAAATCCCCGTGCTGTTTCTCGTTCTCATCGTCATTCTCGTCATCGTAAAACCCTATTAAAATTAATGTAATTGGATCGCGAAGGACTTGTGAATAAGGGCTTGACTTTTGATCTTATGCACAAGACGGGCAGTTTGTTGATTTTTTGACACATCCCCTCTGTCAGGCATGGGCACACGCCTGTAGGATATATTTAACATATTGTTTTACATGGACAATAAAGTTTTGCCTTTTTTGTCGCCAAAATGACAGAATGCCAATAACCATGCGGCTTTGGGTCACATGACCCCATTTCATTCACAGAGTTATCCACAGAAATTGTGGAAAACCGCCAAACCCATTTTGGGTCAACAGCTTAGGCATAACACGTAAGAATACTCCTAATTGGACGCCAAATTTTCGTACTCCCAAACGGTTGGCCCACGGCCCTGCAGACCCATATTTTCTGATGCGATAGACACATTTCCGTGCTACAGTCGCCCCCCATGTACGAAAGGCAGGGTATTATCAAGGTCGCAGTCCCTGCCCCGCTGCATCAGGTCTACGACTATCTCCCACCGCAATCCCACCCCTCGGCCCTGCGAGCGGGCACGCGCGTGCGCGTGCCTTTCGGGCGCACCACGAAAATCGGCATGGTGGTGGATGCTGGCGCTGGCGACGGGCAAGCAGGATATGAACTCAAAACTATCCTGGAGGTGCTGGACGACCGGCCCGTGCTCCCGGATGCCACCCTGAAATTATTCCAGTGGGCGGCCAGCTATTATCACCACCCTCTCGGCGAGGTGATTTTCAGCAGTCTGCCACCCCCCCTGCGTCAGGGCGCGCGCCCTGAGAAGATGGTGTCTTACCGCTATCACCTGACGGAGGCGGGCCTGGATTCTGACCCTGGCGACCTTTCGCGCGCGCCCAAGCAGGCCGCCATGGTGACCTTCCTGCGCCGCCACCCGGATGGCGCCAGTGAGGCGCAGCTGCTTCACCATGATGCCCGCTGGCGCATCACCGTACGCGCACTTATTGATAAAGGACTGATATATAGAAACAAAAAAACGTCGCCCGCGCGCGCCATCAAGGAATCCGACCCCGACTACCGGCCCTTCCGGCTCAACCCTGACCAGACCGGCGCCGTGGAGGCCATCTGTGATCGTCTGGGCGGGTTTGCCGCATTTCTCCTCGACGGCATCACCGGCAGCGGCAAGACCGAGGTCTATCTGAACGTCATCGATCAGGTGATCGCCCAGAACAGACAGGCCCTGGTGCTCATACCGGAAATCGGCCTCACACCCCAGTTGGTGGCGCGCTTCGCCGACCATGTGCGGGCGCCGGTGGCGGTACTGCATTCCGGCCTCAGCGACAAGGAGCGCCTGCACGCCTGGCTGCTGGCCCGCGATGGCGAGGCCGGCGTCGTCATCGGCACCCGCTCGGCCGTCTTCACCCCATTGCTGAGACCCGGCATCTGCATTATCGACGAAGAGCACGACCCCTCCTTCAAGCAACAAGACGGATTCCGCTACCACGCCCGTGATCTGGCGGTGATGCGCGCCCGGCAGGAGGCCGTCCCCGTCGTACTGGGCTCGGCCACCCCCTCCCTGGAAAGCCTGCACAATGCCGGGCAGGGGCGATACCGGCGGCTGATGCTGCGGGAGCGCATCGGCAACGCCCGGCCGCCGACCATCCACCTGCTCGACATGCGCGCCGGCGGACACGAAAACGACCTCTCCCCCGCGCTGCTGAAAGCGGTCAAAACCCACCTGGAACAAGACAACCAGGTGCTGATGTTCCTGAACCGGCGCGGCTATGCGCCCACCTTGTTCTGTCCGGGCTGCGGATGGATCGCCCTGTGTCCGCGTTGCGACGCCCATATGATTCTGCACCGTTCCCGCCACCGCCTGCATTGCCACCATTGTGATGCGCAACAAGCCCCGCCCGCGCAGTGCCCCCAGTGCGAGGCCCCCGACCTGCTCGCCCTGGGACAAGGCACGGAGCGGATAGAGGAAGCCCTGCAGGCACAGTTCCCGAAAACAGAGATCATCCGCATCGACCGCGACAGCACCCGCCGCAAGGGCGCCATGCAGGCCCTGCTCCAGCGCATCCACGAAGGGGGGCGGCAGATTCTTCTGGGCACCCAGATGATCGCCAAGGGACATCACCTCCCCAATATCACCCTGGTGGGCATTCTGAACGCGGACCAGGGGCTGTTCGGCGCCGATTTCCGCGCCATCGAAAGGATGGGGCAACTCATATTGCAGGTGGCGGGGCGCGCCGGCCGCGCGGACAAACCCGGCGAGGTCTATATCCAGACCCATTATCCGGACCATCCCGCCTTCCGTCCCCTCCTGTCCCATGACTACCAGGGCTTCTCCAGGATGCTGCTGGAGGAACGGCGCCTGGCGCAACTGCCACCCTGTGGAAATCTGGCGCTGTTCAGGGCGGAGGCCCTCGACCAGGCCTTGCCACGGCGGTTCCTGCAGGCCTTACACCACCAGGCCACGGCGCTGTCTCCCGAGGGGGTGCGCCTGCTGGGCCCGGTCACGGCCCCCATGGAGAAGCGGGCCGGACGTTTCCGCGCCCAGCTTCTGCTGCTGAGCACACAGCGGCGCGCCCTGCATCTGTTGCTCAAGGCCCTCATCCCCGTCCTGGAGGGCCTGCCCGGCGCGCGCAAGGTGCGCTGGTCGCTGGATGTGGATCCCCAGGAGATGTTTTAGTTGCATCGTGTCCGGCAACCGGGATAATAAGCCCTTTTCGCCGGCCACAACGCCCTGAACGTCATGAAACACCATCTGGAACAACTGATCTCCCAGGCCCTCCGCCGCCTGCGGCGGGAAGGCGTCCTGGACCAGGACCTCGCCCCGGAGATCCGCATCGAACGCGCCCGCGACAAGGCCCATGGCGACTATGCCTGCAATATCGCCATGGTGCTGGCCAAAACCGCGCGCTGCAAGCCGCGGGATCTGGCCGTGCGCATCCAGGCCGCCCTGCCCGCCTCGGACCACATCGACAAGATCGAGATTGCCGGCCCCGGCTTCATCAATTTCCACCTGGCGCCTCATGCCTTCCACGCGGTGGTGGCGCAGATCCTGGAAGCCGGAGAGGCCTACGGGCACAGTACGGCAGGCAATGGACAATTCGTACAAGTGGAATTCGTCTCCGCCAATCCCACCGGCCCCCTGCACGTGGGACATGGCCGCGGCGCGGCCTATGGCGCCGCGGTGGCCGACCTGCTGGTGGCGGCGGGATTCCGCGTCCATCGCGAATATTACGTCAACGACGCGGGGCGCCAGATGGACATCCTGGCCACCAGCCTGTGGCTGCGTTACCTGGAGCAATTGGGCGAGCCCATTACCTTTCCCAGCAACGGCTACCAGGGCCAGTATGTCATCGACATCGCCAGCGCGCTGATGCGGAAACATGAGCGCATCTTTCACCAGCCAGCTGGCGCGGTGATGGACAAGCTGCCTCCTGATGCGCAAGGGGATGGCAGCGGAGACAAGGAAACCCATATCGACGCCCTCATCCAGCGCTGCAAGCAGCTTCTGGGCGAGGCGGATTACCGCACGGTATTCGACTTCGGCCTGCAGGCCATCCTCGACGACATCCGCGAGGATCTGCTGGACTTCGGCGTCGCTTACGAAGAATGGTTCTCCGAGCGGTCGCTGGTGGCGCAGGGCATAGTGGACCGCGCGCTGGAGCGCCTCAAGCTGAGCGGACACGTCTATGAGCGGGACGGCGCGTGGTGGTTCCGTTCCAGCAGTTTTGGCGACGAAAAGGACCGCGTGCTCATCCGTGAAAACGGCCAGGCCACCTATTTCGCCCACGACATCGCCTACCATATGGACAAGCTGGAACGCGGCTTCGACCGCGTCATCGATATCTGGGGCGCCGACCATCACGGCTACGTGCCCCGCGTCAAGGCGGCGCTTGCCGCACTGGGGGACTCGCCGGAGCGCCTCGACGTGTTGCTGGTGCAATTCGCCAATCTCTACCGCGGCGGCGAAAAGGTCGCCATGTCCACCCGCAGCGGGCAGTTCGTCACCCTGCGCGAACTGCGCGAGGAAGTGGGCAACGACGCGGCGCGCTTCTTCTACGTGATGCGCAAATGCGAGCAGCACATGGACTTCGACCTGGACCTGGCCAAGTCGCAGTCCAGCGACAATCCCGTCTATTACATCCAGTACGCCCACGCGCGCATCTGCAGCGTCATGCGCCAACTGGAGGAAAAAGGGCTGACGCTGGACGAGGCCCAGGGTCTGGCCCATCTGCCGCGCCTCGTGGAAGACCATGAACAGGCCTTGATGATGCTGCTCGCCCGTTATCCGGAAACCATCGAAAGCGCGGCCATGAGCCACGAACCCCACCAAGTGGCTTATTTCCTGCGCGACCTGGCCAATGCCCTGCACACCTATTACAATGCCCACCCCTTCATCGTCGACGACGAGGCGCTGCGCAACGCCCGCCTGACGCTGATACTGGCCACCCGTCAGGTCATCCACAACGGCCTCGCCCTGCTGGGCGTGAGCGCCCCTGAAACCATGTAGCCATGGCGCGCAAACACAAAGCGGCAACCCGGAAGAAAAAGCGCAAATCCCCATCGGCCCATGGCAACTGGATATGGCTGGGCGCCGGCCTGGGCATCGGCCTCGTCATCGGCCTGGGGGTCTACTTCTACCAGGCTGCCACCCTCCAGTCTGATCCTCCCCGGCTGGCAACCACCGCCAGCTCAGAAAAACCGTCCCCCGCCCCCCAGCCCGTGAAACAGGAAGAACCTCCGCCGCCGGACGATGTCACGCCGCAGAAGCGTTTCGATTTCTATACCATGCTGGAGGAAATGGAGGTAGAGATCACCGACGAGGAGCTGGAACAGGCCCTCAGCCTGTTACCGAAAGTCGACCGCAGCGGCACTTACATTCTGCAAGTCGGCTCATTCAGAAACCACGCCGATGCCGACGCCCTCAAGGCGCGCCTCGCCCTGCTGGGCCTGGAAGCAAGAATTGAAGCCGTGGTCAATAAAAGCGGCAACACCTGGCACCGCGTGCGCCTCGGTCCCTTCACCGATATCAAGCTGATGAAGAAAGCGCGCAGGAAGCTGAAAAACAACCATATCGACTTTGTCATGTTGAAAATCAAGACGTGATACCGTCTCACTCTTCCAGATAGGTATAACCAGCCAAGCCAGTCTGCAGTGTTTCAAGACAAATCGCCCGCTGTGTTTCGCTCAGCCCCGCCTCAGCGATCTTGCGCTCAAAGATACGCATCAGCCGCTCGCTGTCGTAGTGGACATAACGAAGCATGTCATCCACCGTATCCCCATGCTGGATCCCGGTGATCCGATAGCCGTCGCCAGCAGGCTTCAACGCCACATTGACGGCATGGGTATCTCCGAACAGATTGTGCATGTCGCCGAGAATTTCCTGGTAGGCGCCCACCAGAAAGAAACCCAGCAAGTAATCCCCGCCTGCTTCAGGCAAATGCAAGGGGAGGGTGCTCTCGATCCCGGCCTCGTCCACGTAGGCGTCGATGCGCCCGTCGGAGTCACAGGTGATGTCTTTGATGAGGGCGCGCCGCTCGGGGCGCTGATCAAGCCCGCGCAGGGGCATGATGGGAAAGATCTGCTCGATGGCCCACACGTCGGGCAAAGACTGGAAGAGTGAAAAATTGCAGAAATACTTGTCGGCAAGCTTCTGGTTCAATTCGTCCAGCACCTCGCGGTGGGTGCGGGAACCCGGTCTCAGCAGCTTGTAGACGGCGCGGCAGATGGCGTAGTACAACTGCTCCGCCCGTGCCCGCTGTTCGATGGTGAGCATGCCATGGATATACAGGTCCTGGCTGAGGGCCAGCCAGTGCCCGGCATCGTGATAGCACTCGATGGCGGAGCGGGAGGAAAGCCCATGCAGGGCCTGAGCCAGGTCTTGGAGCACCTGGGGGGCATCCTCTGCCATATCCGGATCACAATGTTCTCCGGGCGCCTGCTCCACCTCGATGACATTGGTGATAAGCACGGCATGGTGGGCGGTCATGGCGCGCCCGGATTCGGTCAGAATGTGAGGGTGGGGCAACCCCTCGTCGCGGCAGATCTCCCACAGGGCATGGACCACGTTGTTGGCATACTCCCTCACCGTGTAGTTCATGGAGCAGAAGCTGCGGGAATGGGTGCCTTCGTAATCGATGCCCAGGCCTCCGCCCACGTCCACGCAGGAGATGGGCGCCCCGAGACGGCGCAGTTCCGCGTAATACCGCGCGGCCTCGCGCATGGCCGGCTGGATATCACGGATATTGGCGATTTGAGAACCCAGGTGGACATGCAACATCTGCAGGGCCTCGATGCGCCCGGCCTTGCGCAGGCGCTGCACCAGGCGCAGCAATTCTCCGGGAGAAAAACCGAACTTGGATTTCTCGCCGCCGGTATTCTGCCATTTCCCCTTGCCGATGGAAGACAGGCGGATGCGCACCCCGATGAGGGGCGCGATGTCCAGTTCACGGGAGGCGGCGATCACATGGTCCAGCTCCGAGAGCTTTTCGACGACGAGAAAGATGCGCTTGCCCAGCAGGCGCCCCATGAGTGCGAGGCGGATATATTCCCTGTCCTTGTAACCATTGCAGACGATGATACCGCCATTGTCGCCCGCCAGGGCCAGTACGGCCAGCAATTCCGGCTTACTGCCAGCCTCCAGCCCCACGCGGTGCCCGCCATGGACGGTGATCTCTTCCACCACACTGCTCTGCTGATTGACCTTGATGGGATAGACGGCAGTGTAGGCGCCCTGGTAGCCGTGTTTTTCCATGGCCCAGGAAAAGGCATCGCACAAGGTGTCCACGCGGTCGCGAAGAATATCGGTGAAACGTACCAGAACCGGCGTGGAAAGTCCCTGGGCATCCAGCTCCGCGGCCAGCGTATGGAGATCGATGACCGCATCCCGCCGCTGGCGGTCAGGACGGGCGATGACATGCCCTTGTTCATCGACATCGAAATAACCACCGCCCCAGTGGGCGATATTATAGGTCTTGCGCGCGTCGTCTATGCTCCAGTGCGACATGGGAAAAACATCCATTGCGTGTATAGCCGAGGCATGGATTTATTTTTGAACCGGTTCATGGGCCAGGGAAGCTGTGACATTTCATGGTGTTTGATTTATCGTATTAACCCCCGGAATCCATGTCGGTCAAACCACTGGATTCCCGCTTACCCCATGCGGGAATGACGCATAGCGACTATTCCGCCATCTGGGGAGTGAGTAGTTACGATTTATCTTAACCCGACA
>JALSGV010000178.1 GCA_026982565.1 Gammaproteobacteria bacterium | reverse complement strand
GTGGTTTCCTCCAGCGCCCGTTTCGACATCGCCATCGAGGCGGACCTCATCGAGGAGATCGCCCGCATCCATGGCTACAACCGCCTGCCCGACAGCCGACCCGCCGCCCGGCTGGGCATGGAGCCCCCGCGGGCCGCGGGCGCCCGGGAGCAGCGCATGCGCCTGATGCTGGCCGACCGCGGTTATCAGGAGGCCATCACCTACAGTTTCGTGGACGAGCGCCTGCAGTCGCTGCTCGATCCCGACCATGAGCCCATTCCCCTGGCCAACCCCATTTCATCAGAGACCGCGGTAATGCGCACCAGCTTGTGGCCGGGTCTCATCCAGGCCGTGATGCACAACCTCAATCGCCAGCAGCAGCGGGTGCGTTTGTTCGAGAGCGGCCGCAAGTATCTCAGGACGGAAAAGGGCATCGTGGAGCAGCCCGTCGTGGCGGGCGCCGTGACCGGACTCGTCTGCCCCGAGCAATGGGGACTGGAAAGCCGCGAGGCCGACTATTTCGACCTCAAGGGTGATGTGGAGGCCCTGTTGAGCCTGGGCGGCGACGGCGCGGTGCGCTTCACCAGCGAGGGATTGCATCCGGCGCTGCATCCCGGACAGGCGGCGCGCATGGCGCTGGCGGATGGCGCCACCGTCGGCTGGCTGGGGGCTTTGCACCCCAGGGTGAGCAAGGCCTTGAAAATCGATCAAAACATTTTGGTTTTTGAGGTCAGTTCTAATATCATAGGCGGCGAGAGGGTGCCGGTTTTCCACGAACTGTCGAAGTTTCCCGCCATACGGCGCGACCTGGCCATTATCGTCGATGAGGGCGTGCCTGCCGCGGCGATCCGGGAATGCGTCGAACGGGCCGCGGGCGAGACCTTGCAGCAGTTGCAGCTGTTTGACGTTTATCGTGGAAAAGGCATTGATTCCGGTAAAAAAAGTATCGCAATGGGCTTGACCTTGCAGGCTTTTTCGCGCACTCTTACAGACAGCGAAATAGACGCACTTATAGCATGTGTACTGCAGGCCTTGCAGGACACCTGCAAGGCAACCCTGAGAGAATAAAGCTATGGCACTGACGAAGGCTGATATCGCTGAAAAGTTGTTTGAGGAATTCGGACTGAACAAGCGCGAGGCCAAGGAACTCGTCGAGATGTTTTTCGAGGAGATCCGCTGTGCGCTGGAGTCCGGGGAGCAGGTCAAATTGTCGGGATTCGGCAATTTCAACCTGCGCATGAAAAACGAAAGGCCGGGGCGTAATCCAAAGACAGGGGAAGAGATTCCCATCACGGCCCGGAGAGTGGTAACATTCCATCCGGGACAAAAACTGAAGGCGCGTGTAGAGGCTTATGCTGGAACCCAGCAGCAATAACGAACTGCCCCCCATACCGGGGAAGCGGTATTTCACCATAGGCGAAGTCAGCGAGTTGTGCAGGGTCAAGCCCCATGTGTTGCGCTACTGGGAGCAGGAGTTTCCCCAGTTGTCGCCGGTCAAGCGGGCGGGAAACCGGCGCTACTATCAGCATCAGGACGTGATGCTGGTGCGCCAGATACGTGAACTGCTGTATTTCCAGGGCTTCACCATCGGCGGGGCGCGGCAGAAGCTGTCGGGCGCGGAGGCCAAGCAGGAAAACAGCCGCAGTCGCCAGATCATCCGCGACATGCGCAAGGAGTTGGAAGGCATTCTGAAAATCCTCAAGGGCTGACCCCACAACCGGGCTCAACAGGATATCGCGGACGGCCGATCCGCAGGAACACCGTACACATCTCTTTAGTGTTATTCAACGAAACATCGGGGCGTAGCGCAGCCTGGTAGCGCACCGCAATGGGGTTGCGGTGGTCGGAGGTTCAAATCCTCTCGCCCCGACCATCTATTTCTTTTTGAGCCATGAATGAAAAACGCCTGGAAGACCTGGAAACCAAAGTGGCCTACCAGGATCTGGCTATCCAGCAACTCAGTGATATCGCAAGCCGCCAGCAGGAACAGATCACGCAACTTGAAACCACCTGCCGGTTGTTGCTGGAGCGCCTGAAAGACGCTGTGGAGGCAGGGCGTCCCAATCATTCGGGAGATGAGCGTCCTCCCCATTACTGAGGGTGTTGCAAAAGGCCTTAGCCCCTTCTCCCCACGGGTGTCGCAAAAGTCATTCGTAGGTTGGGCTTCGTTCCTCAGCCTTTATGCCCACTTTGGGTGCAACCTACAGAAAAACCGGATTTTGTGACACCCTCCGGAGGGAGAGGGGCTTTTGCATTACCCTCTCGCTGACGCCGCTATTCGACGGGTTTGCCCTCAGAGTATTTCACTACCGTGTTGGCCGGTTTGGCTCCCATCTGGTGGTCGACGAAATCCGGTACCGAGGCGAGGTCCACGCTGTCGGCCTGACTCAGGGTGGGCAGTCCCGGCGTCGTGTTTGGCACTTCGTCGAGGAAGACGCTGACTTCCAGCGGCTTGATGAGATAGCGGACGCCATCTTTTGCGCCGGTGGCGAGAGTGCCGGCCGGAATGTTGATGATCTTGTCCCTGATCTCCTGCGTGACCTCAAAATTGTTCATGATGAGCATGAAGTAGCTGTCGGGAATCCCCATCATCCAGCCGTCATATTGCAGGCTCAGGGTCTTCGCGTCGCCGGCGCCGTTGCTCAGGGTCAGCGGGTCGAGCTGGATGGGATCGGACAGGATCTCATAGGTCGAGGCGTCGCTCATCAGGAAGCGCTGGCCACCCCAGCCGGTGTTGTTGTCGTACTCCCAGTTGAACTCCACGGGGCGTTCGTTGGGATCCACGGGGAAACCAAAGCTGTCCACCTGGACTTCTGTTCCATCCGCTTTCAGGGGGTTGCCATTAATGCCATAGGCCTGCAATCCCCACTGGCCTGCGGTTTGGACCTGGCCTGTTTCATCGCCGGTGGTCGAGGGGTCGTCCGCGCTGAAGGCGAGCAGCAGGAAGTCGTTGCTGTTGGCATCCGTCACCAGTTGATAGCGCTTGCCCGGATCCCAGGGGGAAGCCAGGTAACTGGCGCCCGGAGGGAGGAAGCTGCCCACATTGGCTGGATTGGCGGCCTGCTGCAACTCGATCTTGACATCATAGGAACTGGCCGCGTCGGCATCGGCGAGACGGCGCACGATAAAGTTGGTGCCATTGTTGTTGATATAATACTCCTCGCCACGCACCGGGGAGAACGGCCTGTCGCTGGCGGGGTCGAACACGGGGACCCACAGCACCTCGTCGAAATTCAGCAGGCCTTTCTCTACCCATCCGGTCTTGCCATTGCTGAAGTCACCGTCGTACATGATATAGGTAGATCCATCGATGGATATGTTGAACAGGTCTCCATCGCTGGGCGTGTATTTATTGCCCATGGGCAACATGACAGGCTTGTTGGTATCGGGATCAATGCTCGCTTGAGCGGGATAAAACCCCGGGCCAGAATAGGTTACCATGGGGTCGAGCGGATCCTGATTCAGGTAGGCGTATTCCTCTACCACGAAGGTGATAGGGTCATATTTGTTGATCATGACGCTTTTGCGATCCTTGGCATCGTCTGCCAGTTCGTCGAATTCATTGAATACTTCGAAATTGATCGGTGTATTATCGAAGGACATGCAGCTTGACGGTGTGGTGCTGTTATCAATGAAACCGTCGCAGGACAGCCAGGCGCCATTGCCGCCGTCATAGATCAATTCCTTGTTGTCGAAGAGATAGATTTCCAGGGAAATACCCTGAATGTCGCTCAGATCGGCATCGATCAGCGCGCGCTTGGTCAGCGTACCCTGGAATTTCTTCGATACCGTATAGGTCTGCGCCTGCCCGCCCGAGGGAAGATCGGCGCGGCTCACAGTATCTCCTGTCTGGAGGCTGTCTCCACCCCACAGCTCATGACGCCCTTGCCAGGCGCCATAGTAGGCGTGAACTACGGTGCCATTGCTGTCGGTGTAGGTGACCGGGAATCCAAAGTTGACATGTTTCTGCACACTGTCTCCGGCTGCGATGCCCTTGCTGGCGTCAGCATTCGCGTAAAAGAGGCCATAGCTTTGTGTAACCTCGGCCGCCTGATTCAGGTCGCGTGTCTTGGCTGTCTCGTCGCCAGGGTTGGCGGTGTTTTCATCCACGACGAGAAAGCTGTCGTTGTAGACATACTGGGCGACGAGATCCGGCGGTGTGCAGATATTGTTTATAAGCTCCTCGGAGCCTTCAGCGCCGCCCATGGAAAAACAGGCATCGAAATCGGGAGTGGAAACCTTGCCATAGCCCGTGTCACCGGCGCGCACCAGAATGCCGCGGGTGCTGGCTGGGTCGGGCATGCTGGCATCGGCCCCGAATTCATGAATCATGATGGTGTTGTTGCCGCTGGCGTCGATGCGCGAACTGGCGGCGAAGTAGCGTGAATTGTCATCGGCGAAACTCACATTGAAGTCCCATTCGCCATAATCCCTGTACGACCCGTCCGGATTGGTGCTGGCGGAGCGGTAGATCTTGAATTCAGCCCGGATGGTGCGCATCTGCCCGGGATTCATCATGTCGGGCTCCTCGATCCAAACCTGGACGCGATTGACCTGCTGGTTGTTCTCCGTGATCCACTCGGATTGCACCACCCAGGGTTGCAGGTTCTTGGTGGAGCGTCCCTGTTCCTGCTGCTCCCATGAAACGATGGCGGTATAGGGGCCCTGGCCGATGTTCTCCGCCAGATCGTAGTGGGTCTGGGCCAGCACATTGAGGATGGTTTCAATGATGTCGAACTGCGCCAGTGTACGTTCTTCCACATACTTCTTGGTCTGGATTGTGTTGTAGTCCGCGTCCGCGGGCAGATTCGCGTGCGCCGCGCCGGTGAGCAGTTGCTGGAAAGCCGTCACTCTGACGGCGGTAGCCGTGCTGCTGTTGTTCGCGGGCACGGCGGAGATTTCGGAGGGTAATGAATAGCCAGTGACCGAGGTCACAGTGTTGTTTGTGTCTGCGGGGCTGTTGGTGCTGCTGGTTCCTCCGCCACCCCCGCAAGCTCCCAGGGAGAGGGTCGCAATGCCAAGCGCCAGGGCCATAATCTTTTTCATCATCGAATTTCTCCTGTTATTGTGCCCTGATACTCCGGACCGCCAGCAGCGGAGTGCCTGGGGAAGTAGTAAAGCCTAGCCCGCATTTCTCACCAAGATGCCGAGCCCTCGCTTGATCTTTGAATCCATAAGGCATTTTACTCAGTCGGAAATACACACTGTTATTCCGCTCCTTCGTAAAATGCCCTATGAATCCAAATCTCTGCGCGATCATCTCGCCACCTGGTGAGAAATGCGGGCTAGATAAATTTCTAGGCTTATCGGCGGCCTTCAGTTTTAGCTTAGGCTGAATATCAGCCAATTCTGATTTGCGAGGCTTGCGCTATAAGCCGGAGAATGCGTGCAGGAATCTTTTGCTTTTCTGCGCGCTCCCGGGAGATAGCGGCTTAAGTCATGAATTTTGTGATAAAAATCTATTGCTTGGGGGTGCAATCCGGTGGAGAAAGCCGTAAAGTCTGTTAGAATGCAGCGTTTATTGTGAAATGACACCGAGAAAACAGCTTGATAGACGAATTCCCCAGAATCAAACGCCTGCCGCCTTACGTCTTCAACATCGTCAATGAACTCAAGGCCAAGGCGCGCGCGCGCGGCGAGGACATCATCGATTTCGGCATGGGCAATCCCGATCAGCCCACGCCGCCCCATATCGTGGCCAAGTTGACGGAGGTGGCGCAGCGCGACAATACCCATCGCTACTCCATGTCCCGCGGCATCCCCCGCCTGCGGCGCGCCGTCTGCCGCTGGTACAAAAGCCGCTTCGACGTGGATCTGGACATGGAAAGCGAGGCCATCGTCACCATCGGCTCGAAGGAAGGGCTGGCTCATCTGGCCCTGGCCACGGTGGGGCCGGGCGACGCCGTTCTGGTGCCCAACCCCGCCTATCCCATCCACCCCTATGGCTTCGTCATTGCCGGGGCGGATATCCGCCATGTGCCCCTGGTGCCCGGCGGGGATTTCTTCAGCGAACTGGAAAAGGCCATCACGGATTCCTGGCCGCGCCCCAAGATGCTGCTGCTGAATTTTCCCTGCAATCCCACCACCCAGTGCGTCGACCTGGACTTCTTCGAAAAAGTGATCGCCATCGCCCGTGAGCATGAAATCTGGGTGGTCCACGACCTGGCCTACGCGGATATCACCTTCGACGGCTATCAGGCGCCCTCCATACTCCAGGTGCCGGGCGCCAAGGATATCGCCGTGGAGTTCTTCAGCCTGTCCAAGAGCTACAACATGCCCGGCTGGCGCGTGGGATTCATGTGCGGCAACAGCACCCTGGTGGGCGCCCTGGCGCGCATCAAGTCCTATCTGGATTACGGCATGTTCACGCCCATCCAGGTGGCCGCCATCGCCGCCCTGGAAGGGCCGCAGGACTGTGTAAGCGATATCGTGGCGACCTACCGCAGCCGCCGCGACATTCTGTGTGACGGCCTTGATTCCATTGGCTGGGCGGTGGAGAAGCCACAGGCGACCATGTTCGTCTGGGCGCCCATCCCCGAGCAGTACCGTCACATGGGATCACTGGAATTTTCCAAGAAGCTGCTGGAAGAGGCCAAGGTGGCCGTGTCGCCCGGCATCGGTTTTGGTTCCTATGGTGACGATCATGTGCGCTTCGGGCTGATCGAGAACGAGCACCGCACCCGCCAGGCCATCCGCGGCATCCGCCACATGTTCAGAAAGGATAACTATCAACCCGTTGCAGTGGGAGGTCAAAATTGAATCCGGTCAGAGTAGGATTGTTGGGGCTGGGAACGGTCGGTGGCGGCACGGCCAATGTGTTGTCGCGCAACCAGGAGGAGATTGCGCGCCGCGCGGGCCGCGGCATTGTCATCTCCCACGCCGCCGCCCGTGAGACATCGTTTCCCGATGTGGATACCTCGGGCATGGAGATCGGCACGGACGCCTTTGCGGTGGTCGACCAGCCGGAAGTCGATATCATCGTGGAACTCATCGGTGGCTACGAGCCGGCCCGCGAACTGGTGCTGCGCGCCATCGCCAACGGCAAGCATGTGGTCACCGCCAACAAGGCGCTCATCGCCAAGCATGGCAACGAGATCTTCGCCGCGGCCCGGGAAAAGGGCGTCATGGTGGCCTTCGAGGCCGCGGTGGCGGGGGGCATCCCCATCATCAAGGCCCTGCGCGAAGGACTTGCCGCCAACCGCATCGAATGGGCGGCGGGCATCATCAACGGTACGGGTAATTTCATCCTGACGGAGATGCGCGACAAGGGGCGTGACTTTGCCGACGTGCTGGCCGAGGCCCAGCGCCTGGGCTATGCTGAGGCCGACCCGACCTTCGATGTGGAAGGTATCGACGCGGCCCACAAGCTCACCAT
The DNA here is from genome assembly GCA_026982565.1 of Gammaproteobacteria bacterium. GTDB lineage: Bacteria > Pseudomonadota > Gammaproteobacteria > SZUA-140 > SZUA-140 > SZUA-140. The sequence continues at coordinate 2,027 of JALSGV010000178.1, read as the reverse complement.
CATCGCATCCATCGCCTTTGGCATCCCCCTGCAATTCGAGAAGGCCTATACGGAAGGCATCGGCCACATTACCCGCGAGGACGTGGCGTTCGCGGAGGAACTGGGCTATCGCATCAAGCACCTGGGCGTGACCCGCCGCACGGAAAAGGGCGTGGAGCTGCGTGTGCATCCGACGCTGATTCCCGGCCGCCGCCTGATCGCCAATGTGGATGGTGTGATGAACGCCGTGCTGGTCAAGGGGGATGCCGTTGGACCCACCTTGTATTATGGCGCCGGCGCCGGCCGCGAACCCACTGCTTCCGCGGTCGTGGCCGACCTGGTGGACGTGACACGCACCCTGACCACGGATCCCGGGAATCGCGTGCCTCATCTCGCCTTCCAGCCCGACGCCCTGAGCGACCTGCCGGTGCTGCCCATGGAGGAGGTCGAGACGGCCTGCTATCTGCGCATGCAGGTGGCCGACCGCCCCGGCGTTATGGCCGACGTCACCCGCATCCTGGGCGATGAGGGCATCAGTATCGAGGCCCTGCTGCAAAAGGAACCCGTGGGCGGCGCCAGCGACGTGTCGGTGATCATGCTGACGCACCGTGTCGTGGAGGGGCGCATGAACGAATCCATCAAGCGCATCGAGGCGCTGGATACAGTCACCGGCCAGGTGACGCGTATTCGTATGGAGACGCTGGATAGTAATTGATTTGTAGATACGAGATACAAGATATAAGGGAAAAGATACAAGGGACAAGATACAAGGGATAAGATACAAGGGGAAAGATACAAGATACAAGGGGCAAAAGACAAAGCACCTCCCCCTTGTATCTTGTATCTTGCCCCCTTGTATCTACGAGAGAGAATTTGAACCATGCCATTCCGACCCCGTTACACTGGATTGATCGACAAGTACCGCGACCGCTTGCCCGTGCACGATGACATCCGCGTCATCAGCCTCGGCGAGGGCAACACGCCGCTGATCCGCCTGAGCAACATCCCGCGCCTGTTGAAGAAGGACGTGGATATCTACGTCAAATATGAAGGGCTCAATCCCACCGGCTCCTTCAAGGACCGCGGCATGACCATGGCGGTGACCAAGGCGGTGGACGATGGCAGCCACGCCATCGTGTGCGCCTCCACGGGCAACACCTCGGCCTCGGCGGCGGCCTATGCGGCGCGCGCGGGCATCACCGCCTTCGTGTTGATTCCCGAAGGCAAGATCGCCCTGGGCAAACTGGCCCAGGCCATGATGCACGGCGCCGTGGTGATTCAGATCAAGGGCAACTTCGACGCCGGCATGCAACTGGTCAAGGAGGTGGGCGAGGAGGCGCCGGTCACCATCGTCAACTCCATCAACCCCTACCGCCTGCAAGGGCAGAAGACCGCCGCCTTCGAGATCATCGAGGAGCTGGGCGGCGCGCCCGACTACCACTGCCTGCCCGTGGGCAACGCCGGCAACATTTCCGCCTACTGGATGGGCTACACGGAATACCAGTCCCACGGCATCGTGAATTCCAGGCCCGTGATGGCCGGCTACCAGGCCAGCGGCGCGGCGCCCTTCCTGCGCGGCGGACCCGTGGAGCATCCCGAGACCGTGGCCACCGCCATCCGCATCGGCAACCCCCAGAGCTGGGACCTGGCGTGGCAGGCCAGCAGGGAATCCGGCGGCTGGTTCGACGAGTTCGGCGATGAAGCAATTCTGCGCGCGCAAAAGCTCCTCGCGGACAAGGAAGGCATCTTCTGCGAGCCGGCCTCGGCCATCTCCCTCGCGGGCGCCATGCAGGATATCAAGTCTGGAAAAATCCCCGAAGGCAGCCGTGTGGTGTGCACTCTCACGGGCCACGGACTCAAGGATCCCGACACCGCCGTCAGGCAGTGCCAGGCGCCCATGATGACCGTCGACGCCACCCTGGACGCCGTGCGCGGGGCCATCCTCGACAACATCACCTGACGTGGCAGGCCAGGCCTTGAGAGTTGATATGGAGAGGAACCCTCATGATCTTCCAGGAACTAGCTGGTATTTCAACGGTCTTTAATGT
>JALSGV010000177.1 GCA_026982565.1 Gammaproteobacteria bacterium | reverse complement strand
CGGGCGCGAGGTGTCGATGCCGCCGCTGGTCTTGGTGACGTCCTTGTCGATGACCGAGGGCGCGGCCTTGGGCAGTGGTTTCTTGCTGGCGCGCCGTAAAGGCTTGTCCTTTTTCTTGAGCTTTTTGAGTACGTCATTCTGGCGCAAGGCGGAGAGTTCGCTGCTCAGGGCCAGCAGGCCGGAGCGCGCGGCCTTCTCGCGCGCCGCTTCCTTCCTCACCTCCGGCGGCGGCTCGGGTTTGGGCTCCGGTTTCTTCTCCGGCTCGGGCGCCGGCGCCGGTTCAGGTTTCGGCTCTGGTTTCTCGATGACCGGTGGTTCGGGCACGGGTTCTTCGATGACTGGTTCCGGTTCGGGCGGGGGAGGCGGAGGGGGTGGCTTGCGCTCCATCACCAGTTTCGCCAGGCGCGGCGGGACGCTGTCGGCATGTGAAAATTCGGGTTGTTCCACGCTGACGAGCGGGACCACAATGCTCAGGAGCAGGGAGGCCACCAGTACCATCGCCAGGATGAGGCGGAAACGTTTTTCCTCGGCGGCGGAATCCAGCCACGGCGGCAGTTGGGGCTGTGGGGCTGCTGTGCTCATGTTATTCGCCGTTAGGATATTTCTGCATCACCGCCAGGGAGACCTGGCCATATTTCGCCTTGCTGCCCGTGAGCATGATTTTCTTCAGCAGGCGGTAGGGGATGTGCTTGTCCGCCATGACGTTCATTTCCGGCCGCGCGGCGTCTCCTTCCGCCACGGGCAGAATGGTGCGCGCGGCGATTTCCTCCAGAGCCTGCTGCAGCGCCGGGATGTCGGTGAGTTCATTGTCCAGGGCTTCCTGGACGGAGAGAATCTTGCGGCCCTGCACCAGGATCGCCTCCTTCGTCACCATGACGGTGACGGCCTCCGCCGGGGGCTGTTCCGCGTAGGACTCGGGCAGCTTGACGGACTTGGTGCTGGGCAGGACCTCCACATCGGAGGTATTGACCAGCAGGAAGAATACCAGGATGGTGAAGATGTCCATCAGGGAGACCAGGTTGAGCTGGGTGGTGCCCTTGTGGCGCTTGTAGGTGCGTTCCATGCGCTGGGCGCGGCGCGACATCTTCATGGCCTGGCTCCCTGGGCGGCGGGCGCGTCCCCGATGGAGATATCGGGAAAGAGTTCCGCGTTGACCAGCACGCCGTCGCGGCGCAGGCGCACCGAACGCACCGTGTCCATGACCTGGATGAGATCGTCATAGGGGATGTCGGGTTCCAGCAGGATGGTGGTATCGGTCTTGTCCGGCACCAGGGCCTTGATGCGCTGCATTTCCTCGGAGAGGCGTGTCAAGGGGTAGCCTTCGGCTGTCCTGGCCAGGGTCACTGGTGGATTGCCCCGGTCGGCGACCTCGATACGGTCGCTGCGTATGATGACTTCGATGACCAGCACTTCCTCCTGTTGCTGGTCGATGGCGTCTCCTTCGGAAGGCAGGGCCAGTTCCAGGATGGCGATGCGCGAGAATACCGCCGTGATGAGCAGGAACGGCACCAGGATCACCATCAGGTTCATGAACGCGGTGATATCCATCTCCGGCGTGTGATGCCGGTGTTGACGCCAGCGTCTGCGCATGGACGGTTAGACCTTGCCGGCGGGCTTGCTGGAGATGGTGTTGAGGAATTTCACGGCGGACATCTCCAGGCTGTCCACCAGCTCGGTGGTCTTGGTCTGCAGCAGGGCATGGATGAGCAGCAGGGGGATGGCCACCATGAGGCCGAAGGCGGTGGTGTTCATGGCCACCGAGATACTGGCGGAGAGCAGGTCGGCCTTCTCGGCGGGGTTGGCGGAGGCGACGGCGGTGAAACCCTGGATGAGGCCGATGATGGTTCCCAGCAGGCCGAGGAGCGTGGCGAGGTTGGCGAAGGTGGCCAGGTAATGGGTGCGCTTCTCCAGGCGCGGCATGACCTCCATGAGACCTTCCTCCATGGCGGTCTCGATTTCGTCGCGCTGGGTGGCCGAGGTGGAGCGGCTCAGGCCATAGCCGAGGATCTTGCCGATGGCGGCGTTGGAGCCCTCCGTGATCTTGATGGCCTTGTCCAGGTTGCCCTGGTCGAGGGCCGCCATGATGTTTTTCCAGTCGCGCTTGTTGGCGCTGGTGACGCTGGCGAGGTAGATGTAGCGTTCCGCGGCGATGGCGATGCCAAAGGCCAGGATGAGGACGATGGGGTACATGAACACCCCGCCATTCTGGAAGAACAAAATTACAGTATCGAAAAACGCCATCTATATTCTCCTTTTCCGGTTGTTTGCCTACCGGGGTAATTCGTTGGGTCTTATCAATTGTTCCAGTTGCAATTGCAGCAGAAAGGTTTCGCGGTCGAGAGGCCTGGGTTCATGTGTAATGAGGCTGGTCCAGGGGCGCCTGGGCAGGGTGGTTGTCCTGGTCTCCCGCCAGGGGATGGTGAAACGCACCTGGGGCGCTTCCTGTTCGCCTATGATCGACGTCCCTTCCAGGTCCAGGGTGGATTCGGTTTCCGCCACGCAGGGCAAGACGGTGATTGTCCACAGCAACAGTATGAACGATGGTATGCGCTGTTTCATGGCTGTTCCTCCAGGCGTCGCTTGAGATCGATGATCCACAGCCTGACCTGCTTGTCTTCTCTTTTCTGCAGACGCTGATAGTCCTCGTAGTGTTGCAGGGCGAGGCGCGGTTGCTGCAGGTAGAGATCGAAGGTGATGCCCAGGTTGAGATGGGCATAGGCGTAACCGGGATCGATGGCCAGGGCCTTCTCATAGGCGTCGCGCGCCTCCTGGAAACGGCCCGCCTCACGATAGAGGATGCCCAGTTGGTTGTAGGCGGGCGCACTGTCGGGCTTGAGTTCTATGGCCTTGAGGAAAGCCTCTTCGGCCTGCTCCGCGCGGTCCGTGTTTGCGTAGATGATGCCCAGGTTGGTATAGGGGCCCGCCAGATGGGGTGCGCGTCGGGTGATGCCCTGCAGCAGGGGCTCGGCCTGGGCATAGCGTTCCTTCTTCATGAGTTTGAGGGCGCGCCCGTAGTCTTTCTTGACGTCGCTGGTAACAGGGGGGGGCGCCGCAGCGCCTTCCCGGGACGCTGTTTCCTGCACGGGCGGCGTGGCGCAGCCTGGGAGCCCCGCCAGCAGGGCCAGGATGATCAGAACTCCCTTAATTGATGGTTTTGACAAAATTCACCCGCTTTTCAGATTTGTCGTAGCGCGCCGGCAGCAACTCGGCCAGGCGCTCGATACTTGCCTTGACCCAGTTGTCATAGATACCCTGCCGGATATTGTCCACATTGGACTCGTGTAGTTTAATGGCCTCTTCCTCAAAGGGATAGGCCTCTTCCTCCAGCAGGATGTCATATTGTTCCCGCTCGTCGCGCGACAGGCCCGGCGGGCGTTGAGAATCCAGCAGGCTCCTGCTGAGGTCGTGATAAATCTCGCCAATGTGGTAGGTGGCGGCCGTGGTGACTTCCGCGATGTTGTAGTCGATGGCCCGCCCATAGGCCTCCAGGGCCGATTCCATGGCGCGTTTCTTGGTGCGCAGGCTCTTCTCCAGGGGGGTGACGAGGCGGATGCCGCGGTAGACTTGGTGAATGGGCTGCGCCAGCTTGAGGGCCGCATTGGCGGCCAGTTCATGACTGTAGGGGGTGCTGGCGGCGCCGGCCATCTCGTCCGCCTCGATGATCTTGTTCATCCAATAGCGTTGTTGGTGGCTGTAGCCCTCCTGTTCACTGAGGGCCACCAGGCGCATGCGGACCTGCTGTGCCTGGTCGAGGGGGAAGGGAAAGGCTTCCACGTAGTGCTTGTAGGCGGTGGTCGCCTGGGTGATTTCCCCCTCTTTTTCATACAGCTCGGCCGCCTGCCGCAGCGCCTCTTTCTTCAGCAGGATGTCACTGCTGCGCATGCCGATCTCCAGGTATTCGTCTGCAGCCTTGATGGAATGTCCGCTCTGCCGGTAGGCATGGGCGAGTTTCCGGGAAACGTCCGCCTGCCAATGGTGGCCAGGGAAGTCGGCACGGAAGCGCTCCAGGGTCTGGATGGCGCGCTCCCACGCCTGCAGGGAGATCAGCGCGGCGCCGGCGTCGTAGAGAGCCGTGGCGGTGATATCCGACTGCCTGGAGACCGACGGCACGCGCAGGAAGTAGGCGATCATCTGTTCCGTATCGCCCCGGGCGCGGGCGGCCTCCGCCTGTTTGTAGAAGGATGCGGCGAGGCGCTCTTCAAGGGCTGGCCGCCGGGCATCCCGGTCTCCGGTGAGGAGCAGGGCGGCCTCGTAGGCGCGGGCGGCATCGGCATATTGTTCCAGGTCGAAATAGATATGCCCCTGGATAGTCCAGGATGACAGGCGCAGGTGATCCCCGGCCGGTGGCGTGCGCTGCAGTGCGCGTTCGGCCAATGCCAGGGCGCGGTCGTAGTCGCCGTCGGCGAACAGGTCCTCGGCGGTGCGCACCAATACGGCCGCGGTCTGCGGGTGTTCAGGGAAATGGGTGGTGAATTTGAGGGCGATTGCGATGCGTTCCTGGTGCGCGGCGGTCTGGCGTGACGCGGGCACCTTGCGCAGCAGCGCATCACGCAGGGTGAGGGCGGCATAGCCGGCCTCGGCGGCCTGCTCGTGCTTGCGGTAGCCATAGGCGGCGCGCTCGTACTCTTCAATGGCCTCGCGGGTGCGGCCTCCTTCGTTAAGCAGTTCCGCCAGCAGGAAGTTGAGGCGCGGGCTTTCCGGGTCCTCCGGAAACAGCGACAGATAATTGCGGTACATGCTGGCGACGGCAGCGAAATCCGCCGGATCCCCGGAGGCCTGGGCATTGGCATGGTAATGCTGCGCCAGCTCCATCAGGTTTTTTTTGAGGCTGATGCTGATAGCGGGATATTCCCTGATATCGTGACTGAGCCAGAAGGGGCTGTTGAAGCCGTAGCGGTCGATGAAATCCTGTTTCGCCGTCCAGGCCAGGGACCTGAAGCCGGCGTTTTCATAGGTCTCATAGACCTTGATCTGGTAGTAAGGGGCTTCCGGGTGGTCCGGGTTGAGTTCCACGAAGCCGGCATAGGCCCCCGCGGCGTCCGTATAGCGCTGCTTGGCCAGGTAGCGTTGCGCCAGGGCCTCGTAGATCAGGTCGTCGTAGGGGCGCTGGCGGCGCTGGCCGAGATAGGCCTTGATGGCCTGGGTTTCTTCCAGATAGCTGAAGCTCATATTGATGGCGCGCATGGTGTCCTGCACCAGGGCCTGGTCCTCGCTGGCCAGGGCGCGCAAGGATTCGCCTTTGACGAAACGCCCGCCGGGGGCCAGCTTGTCGTCCAGCACCATGAACAATGCATCCAGAGCGGGTTCGTAGTCCCCCATGCTGAACAGTGTCCAGCCCAGCTTGTAGTTGGCCTCCACCTGGAAGGGGGAAGGGGGCTTCTGGCGGGAGATGGCCTCGTACACGATGGCGGCCTGCGGGAATTCGCGCAGCTCGAAAAATATCTCTCCGCGGCGGAACTGTGCCTCGTCGCGGTAAGGTGAACCGGGGTAGGTGTCGATGAGGCGCTGCAGGGTCGCGAGGGTGTCATCGTCCCGGCCGGCATCGTCATAGGCATGGGCCAGGTTGTAGAGGATATCGTCACCGTCGGGATCGCCCGGGTAGGTATGCAGGAAGTCGTTATACAGGTTCCGCGCCTTGTCGAGGTGGTAATCTGATCTATCGTGCCGGTATTTCAGGTGTTCGCGGAACAGGGCCAGTTGCTGGTCGGCGATACGGCGCATCACCTGACGGCGCAGCTTGGGGTCGGGTAAGCTGTCGAGGAGCTTGCGGTAGGCCTCGATGGAGGCCTCCTTGCCAACCTCGGGCTCGGGTTCGTAGACAATGATGGACAGGGAGTTGTCGAGGCGTTCGATGGTCGCGGTCTCCGCCTGGACGGTCCCGATCACCAGTATCATGGGCAGGAGCTGCAGATGACGCCACATCATGATTTCTTGTTCGCCAGTTCATCCAGCAAGCGGGCCAGGGCATATTGCGCATTGACCAGGTATTGCCGCAGTTGTTGCCTCTGACGGGCCAGTACCTCCAAGGCCTGTTCCCGCAGGTTCCGCCGCAGGCGCGCCAAGTGGAAGGGGATCTGTTGCCTCATGCGCTGCAGGTCTCTCTCCAGGCCGGGGTCGATGGGCTGGGACATGACGATGCCCAGATGCTCCGCCATGGCGCCCTGCAGGCGGGAAGGGGATGCCGTCAGGTTGTTGAGACGAAGCAGGGCGAGATAATGTTGCAGATTCTGTTGCAGACCGGGGTCCTCCGACAGGGCCCGCAGGTAGGGCGCCAGAGCGGTATGGTCCATGCGCTGCCAGACAGTTCTTGCATTCAGGTCATCGGGGCTGGCATCGGCGAGGACCATGGTCAGCCAGGCCTCCTCGCGCGCAACGCCGATGATGTCGTCGAGACGGCTGAGCTGTGTCTGGTAGGCGGTAATGGCCGCATCGAATTTTTTTCGCGCCTGGGTGTGGGATTCCAGGCGCCACAGGGCCTGGGGCACGCCGGACAGGGCCTCCTGGGTGATGGGGCTGGCTGGATCGCCATCCAGGAGTTCCGTCCAGGCGGATTGCGCCAGGCGTGGATTGCGGGCCTGCCATTCCACCCAGCCCAGGGCGAGGAGGGCATGGTTGGCATAGGGTCCGTTGAGGCTGGCGCGTTGCAGGGCCTCCCGCGCATTTTTTGCCTTGCGTCGCTCCAGATATAAATAACCCAGGGTGATATTGGCCTGGTCACGCAGCGCCTCTGCTTCCACTGTGCCGGCGGGCAGGCTTCCCAGTGTTTCCAGGGTGTCGATGGCCTGTGACTGGTGGCCCGCGCGCAGCAAGGCGACGGCCAGGTTGTATTGCGCATAGGGCGATCCTGAGCGGCGGCCGGCAAGCGGTCCGAGCACCGCTGCGGCGCGTTCATAGTCGCTCTGGGCCATCAATACCTGGGCGCGAAGCAGAGTGAAATCCTGCCTGACATCCTCGGGCAGCCTGCCACCGATGCGCGCCAGGGCCACCGCGGCTGCTTCGTATTCGCCGCGTCCATAGAGGGCGCGGCCCAGCAGGTACCAGCTCTTTCTGTATTGCTGTGGAGGTAGATTGTCCGATGTCAGGCGTTCGAGGCGGGTAAAGTGCCGTGCGGGGGCATCCACCAGGCCATGGGTCAGTTGCAGCCACTTGTCTATCAGTTCACGGTGCTGATTGGTATAAGCCACCTGCTGGGGAGAGGTCCCGCGTGGCGCCGTAAGCTCCTCTGCCGAGGCGAGGCCGCAGGTGGCAAGCACACCGTATAGCAGGATATACGATAAAGTCTTCATGGTGTTGATCTGACTTCAGGTTTAAGAACTGCTAAGAGATGTCTTCAGGTTTATAGGAAGTATGGAAACCTGGCGCCTGAAACCCCGGGTAATCCTGGTCGGCAGAGTTGCAACCCCAGATTAATCCATTTCGACTGACAATCAAAAATACCTCATTTGAAGTATGTTTGTCATATAGCGTTTGAAGCTATGGGCGCCTGTACAACATTATATATTATTTGGAGGGAAATTGCGTGTGTTATTGACCCGGCAACAATATGTATTGTTGCCGGGTCAATAATCGATGGCAGTAACTGCCTGTCTAACAAGCGCCATAGAAATTTGCTGGGTCAGTCGGCAGGCAGGATGGAATGGTCGGGTTTAAGAAGGGGTCGACGATTCCTCCTGTATCGAAGGGGTCGAAGGGCGACATGCCGGGCGCCTCGGGCGCAGACGCGCCGACAGGCGCAAAGGTCAGGTCCCAGTCCCATACCCCGCCATTGTTGTCATCGCCCATATCCTGGGGTCTGGCGCCGCTGGTCTGGCTGATTTGGGTTTTGCCCCCCATGCCGTCGTCATAAATCACTGTCTGGCTGGTGTTGTTTTGTACATCGCCCGCATGGCGGCGAAACGCCAGACGTTGAGCTACCAAGGTGCTGGTCAGGCGTTGCTGGGGGTTTCCGGCGGTTCCAGCAGGCCACGTCAGGGTTTCACCCCCCAAGGTGATGCCTGCATTCCCGTCACCGAGTCCGCCGTCCGACGGCGCGGCAATCATGTCACCCATCAACGAGATGGACTGAAAATAGTTTTTATCATAGCCGTCCCATACTGCTTGAGTGTTAGAGTCCGCAGTCCACCAGGGATTGGTGGGGCTGGGTGAAAAATTGGGATTCACGTTGATAGAGGACATTTTATCCTCCAAAGAAGATCCTGACGCCATAAAAGTCACTTCCTGGGTTATTTCCGTGCGGCTGCCAGTGACTGTCTGGTTGCCGCTGCTGTCATAGACCGAACGGCTGCGAAAACTGAAACGTTGTTTGTCTGATATTGTTGCGCGCCACTTGCTGGGAAACCATTCCACTCCTGATCCAGGAGTAAAAACACCAACTCTGCCATCCAGGAAGTTGATGTCCTGCTCGCTCACGATGGATATTTCCGAGGAGATCGGGTTCCCGTCGCTGTCATGGATGCCGGCAAAGTCGAAATCAGCGCTGCCTGGCCCGCCTAGCGCGATGTTGCTGCTTGCATTGATGCGCACACTCACCAGTTCAAAGGGGTCCTCAAATGAGGTTGCCAATACTTGTTGGTCGATATCTTGCAGTGCCGGCGCATCCAGGCGGGTGTCGGCGAAACCGGTAAAAATAACGCTGGCTCTCCTTATCGATTGGACTTGAGGTGAGCCGGTCATGGTCGGGGTGGTCGGTAGTGTGAAATTGCCGTCCCATACGGGGCTGCTCATGGTCTCGACTGCCTTGATGCCTGATCCCTGGTTGAGGCCGCCGCCACCCTGGCTGCTGCGCACGAAGCTTTCCAGTCGCGCCGTGTTTCCCAGGATGCCATTGTCATCGACGGCGGCGCTGTTGTTATCCTCTGAGACCAGGGTCTGATAGAAAACCTCGTTATCGGGGCTGATAACCTCTCTTACTAGGACTGAAGCACCGACGGTGGTATCCCGGACGATGTCCCTGCAGGTATAGGCAGTCGCATTGCCGAGGGCGTCCTGATCTGGGCAAGGGACGGCAGGGGTGTTATTGGGGTCGTTGAGGTCATTGAGAACGATCCTGCCTGGATAGGTGGTGCCTACGGTACTGTTGGGGCCTATCTGAAATGCGGGCACTTCGGCGTGAGAATCCAAGGAGACGGCGGCAATCAGACCTGTTGCCAAGATTATTGGGATGTTTCTCTCCCGGATCATTTTCTTGTTCCGTAGGCTCTTTTAAAACGATAGCGCTCCGTTATTTTAGCATAATAAGCACAAAAAATTAATGGCTATTAACCCGGCAACCATATATATCGTATTCAGGACTTCAGGCCTGTGCTGGAACAAGGCGCGGTGCGCAGGCAATGGTGATTCCATTGGCAAGCGCCGCAACGCCGTGCCGGCGCAGGCCTGAAGTCCCTGACAGATTGAAA
>JALSGV010000176.1 GCA_026982565.1 Gammaproteobacteria bacterium | reverse complement strand
TCATGCCGGAAATGCCGGCCCTGAGAAACGGCCTCAGGGAGGCGCTGAAAAACTTCCCCGGCATGTTGGAACTGGAAACCTATTCGCCCCTTGATGACGGCCGGATATTTGCAGACATTTGCAAATGGGACACACTGGAAAACGCCTTGGCGGCGGCAAAAGCCTTTGAAAGCGGGGATGAACGGTTTCTGCCTTACATGGAGGCCATAGAGGAACTGAAATTCATGGCGCATTTCAAACCGGGTCAATGATTTATCCACACCGTCTTGGCATTGAGGAATTCATGCATGCCGAGACGTGACAGTTCCCGCCCGTAGCCCGAGGCCTTGACGCCGCCGAAGGGCAGGCGCGGATCGCTCTTGACCATGCCGTTGACGAAGGCGGCGCCGCACTGCAATTGGCGGGCGATGCCTTCCCCGTGCGCGGCATCCCCCGTCCACACGCTGCCACCGAGGCCGAAGCGCGAGCCGTTGGCCACGGCCACGGCCTGCGCCGCATCGGCCACGCGGATCACCGTGGCCACGGGGCCGAACAGTTCCTCATCCCAGGCCACCATCCCCTCCCGGACATGGTCGATGATGGTGGGGTAATAGAAGGCGCCCGCGCCCGGCAGGGGCTCCCCCCCCGTCACCAGGCGCGCGCCGGCGGCCAGGGTGGCCTGCGCCTGGCGGTGCAGTTCTTCGCGCAGGTCGAGGCGCGCCATGGGCGCCAGGGTAGTGGTTTCCAGCAAGGGGTCGCCGGGTTTCAATGCCTCCACCGCCGTTTTGAAGGCATCCACGAAGGCATCGGCGATGGCCTCAACGACGATGAAGCGCTTGGCGGCGATGCAGCTCTGGCCGGCATTGAGAAAGCGCGAGGCCACCGCCCAGCGCACGGTCTCTTCCAGGTCGGCGTCCGCCAGCACGATGAAGGGGTCCGAGCCGCCCAGTTCCAGCACGGTCTTCTTGAGATGACGGCCGGCGCAGGCCGCCACCTGCCGCCCGGCGGACTCGCTGCCGGTGAGGGTGACGGCGTGGACGCGGGGGTCGGCGATGACGCCCTCAACCTGGGAAGCGGTGATCATCAGGGTGCTGAAGACGCCCTCAGGCAGGCCCGCGTCGCGCAACACGGTCTCGATGGCAAGGGCGCATTGGGGCACGTTGGAGGCGTGCTTGAGCAGGCCCGCGTTGCCGGCCACCAGGGCCGGGGCGGCGAAGCGGAAAACCTGCCATAAAGGGAAATTCCAGGGCATGATGGCGAGCACCGCGCCCAGGGGCTGAAAGCAGACATAGCTGCGCCCCGCGTCGGAGGGGATTTCCTCGTCGGCGAGGAAGCCGGCGCCATTCTCCACATAGTAGTCGCACACCAGGGCGCACTTCTCCACTTCGGCCCGCGCCTCCGTGATGAGTTTGCCCATCTCCAGGGTAATGAGGCGGGCCAGGGTGTCGCGGCGCTCCCGCAGCAGGCGCGCCACCCGCGTCATGATTTTGCAGCGCGCCTCCAGGGGCGTTGCGGCCCATTGCGGCGCCGCGGCGGCGGACCGCGCCAGACAACTACTGATCCGCTCCTCATCCCAGGGGGTGATGGTCTTGAGCTTTTCCCCGTTGGCGGGGTTGATGGATTCGATTGCCATGTCTGCTTCATCTCCTTTGTTCAAGGGCGGCTCGTTTGCGTCACAAGACGGATCCAGGTCAGGATATACTGCCTTGGAAAGAGTCCTTGGCCATATTGCCGCATGCGACTATAATACCAATAAATACAATTATATATAGATTTCAAAGATACTTTATGGGAGGGTATGATGGAACTCAAGTTTGCGCACGCTGACAAGCCCCTGGTGTGCGTCCTGGGAGGGACCGGATTCGTGGGCCAGCACCTGGCCAGCAGGCTGGTGGAGGCGGGTTATCAAGTGCGCGTGCCCTCGCGGCGGCGCGAACGCCACCGGGAAATGATGGTGCTGCCCGGTGTGGATCTCATCCAGGCCAATGTCCATGACACCACGGACCTGCGCGGACTGACCGCCGGCTGCAGCGCGGTGATCAACCTGGTGGCGATTCTCAACGAAGAACGGCGCGGCGACTTCCGCCGCGTCCATGAAGAACTGCCCGTCAAGATCATCCACGCCTGCCGGGAGAGCGGCGTCACCCGCCTGCTCCACATGAGCGCCCTCAACGCCGACGCGGAGAAGGCGCCCAGCCAGTACCTGCGCTCCAAGGGCGCCGGCGAAGACCGCATACATGCCGCCGAAGGCCTGGAGGCCACCAGCTTCCGCCCTTCCATCATTTTCGGGCCCGGCGACCACTTCTTCACCCACTTCGCCAAGCTGTTGAGGATGGCCCCGGTATTCATCCCCCTGGCCTGCCCCAACAGCCGCTTCGCCCCCATCTATGTAGGCGATCTGGTGGACATCATGGTGACGGCCCTGGAGGAACGCGAGACCATGGGACAACGCTACGACTTGTGCGGACCACGCAGCTATACCCTGCTGCAACTGCTGGAATTCACCAATCAGGTGATCAAGACCAACCGCCAGATCATCGAACTGAGCGACGGCCTGTCGCGCCTGCAGGCGAAAATCATGGAGAAGCTGCCCGGCAAGCTCTTCACCACGGACAACTATCTCAGCCTGCAGGTGGACAGCGTATGCCGCGGCGAATTGCCCGGCCTCTTCGACGTCGAACTGCACGCCATCGAGGAGATCGTGCCCGGCTACCTGCTCAACCAGACCCACACCGGGCGCCTGGATCAATACCGCCACGTCGCGCGGCACGAATATTAGCTCCAAAGCGGGCCATTGAAAGTCTTTCAAGTAGGTGGGGCGGTTCGCGACAAGCTGCTGAACCTGCCAGTGGATGACCGGGACTGGGTGGTGGTCGGCGCCACGCCGGAAGAGATGCTGGCAAAAGGCTTCCGCCAGGTGGGACGGGACTTCCCCGTCTTCCTCCATCCCGAGACCCATGAGGAATATGCCCTGGCGCGCACGGAACGCAAGGTGGCTCCCGGCTACCGCGGCTTCCAGGTTCACGCCGATCCGCAAGTCACCCTGGAGGAGGATCTGCGGCGCCGCGACCTGACCATCAATGCCATGGCCGCAACGGAAGACGGCCGGATCATCGACCCCTACGGCGGCCGCAGGGATCTGGAACGGCGCATCCTGCGCCATGTCTCACCGGCCTTCAGCGAGGACCCCGTGCGCATCCTGCGCGTGGCGCGCTTTGCCGCCCGTTTCAAGCCCCTGGGCTTCAGCGTCGCGCCCGAGACGCGGGCGCTGATGTATGCCATGGTGGAGGCGGACGAAGTCGCGGCGCTGGTGCCCGAACGGGTGTGGGCCGAGGTGGAGCGCGCCCTGGGCGAGGCCGAGCCGCCGGAGTTCTTCAAGGTGTTGCGCGACTGTCATGCCCTGGAAGTCCTGTTTCCGGAAATCGACCGCCTCTATGGCGTGCCGCAACGCCCGCAGTATCACCCGGAGATCGACACGGGCCTGCACACCATGATGGTGCTGGAACAGGCCACGCGCCTCGCGAAAGATACCTGCGTCCGCTTCGCGGCCCTGGTGCACGACCTGGGCAAGGGCACCACGCCACGCGAGCAATGGCCAAGCCACAAAGGCCATGAGCAGCGCAGCGCGGCGCTCATCGAGGCCCTCTGTCAACGGCTGCGCATTCCCAACCGTTACCGCGACCTGGCCGTGGCCGTGGCGCGCTATCACACCCACTGCCACCGCGCGGCGGAACTGCGCCCCGGCACCCTGCTCAAGACCCTGGAGGCCCTGGACGCCTTCCGCCGCCCTGCGCGCCTGGAGGACTTCCTCCTCGCCTGCGAGGCGGATGCCCGCGGCCGCCTGGGCCTGGAGGCACAACCTTACCCCCAGGCGGATATCTTCCGCCGCGCCTTCCGGCAGGCCCAATCCGTCGAACCGCGCAGGCTGGCCGAAGCGGGCCTCAAGGGCGAAGCGCTGGCGGATGAACTGCGCCGCCTGCGCATCCAGGCCATTGCGCAGGGAGCGGGCTGACTTGTCTCACGCCGTTCTTCTTTACTGGGATTCAAACCGATCCACATCGGCCGCTGCCACCACGGCCTTCATCTTCCACAACAGCCACAGCCCCGGCAAGGCGGCGGCGGTGGTCAGGAGAAAGAATCCCGCCCAGTCGACGTATTGGTGGTCGATGATGTAACCGGCCAGGGGTCCCAGGTAGACACGCCCCACGGCGGCGAGCGCGGACAGGAGGGCGAACTGGGTGGCGCTGTAGCGGTGATTGCACAGGGCCATGAGCAGGGCCACGAAGGCCGCCGTGCCCATGCCGCCGGCGATGTTCTCCATGCCGATCACCGCCGCCATGAGGGCGAAGCTCTTGCCGCTCACCGCCAGCAGCCAGAAGCCGAGGTTGGTGAGGGCCTGGAGGACGCCGAAAACCATCAGGGAGCGGTACAGTCCCATCTGCGCCAGCAGCACGCCGCCGAACAGCACGCCCAGCAGGCTGGCCACCAGCCCCGCGCCCTTGGTGATGATACCGATCTCCTGCAACTCGAAACCCACGTCGCGCAGCAAAAAGGCGGTGGTCAGGGTGCCGGCGAAGGCATCGCCGAATTTGTACAGCACGATCAGCAGCAACAAGGCGAGGGCGCCGCGGCGCGTGAAGAATTCCCGGAAGGGATCGCGTATGGCCGCCCAGGTGCTCGCCGGCGGCGGCGCGTCGAGAGCCGGGTTGTCGGCAAGCAGGGTGGCGACGACGCCGACGCCCATCAGTCCCGCCATGAGGAAATAGGTGAACTGCCAGCCCAGGTGCTGCGCCAGCACCAGGGCCAGGGCGCCCGACACCAGCATGGCGGCGCGGTAGCCGCCGACGAACACGGCGGCCCCCATGCCGCGCTCGCGGGCATGGAGGGCGTCGGTGCGGAAGGCATCCACGGCCACGTCCTGGGAGGCCGACAGGAACACCACCAGCAGGGCCAGAAAGGCCATGCGCCAGGTGGCGTCGCTGGGCGAGGTCATGGCCATGGCCCCGATGGCGAACACCAGGCCCACCTGGGTCAGCAGCATCCAGCCGCGGCGGCGCCCGAACAGGGGTGGAACATAGCGGTCCATGAAGGGCGCCCACAGGAACTTCCAGGTATAGGGCAGAGTGGCGAGGGTGAAAATGCCGATGGTGGTGAGGTCGATGCCCTCCACCGTCATCCAGGCCTGCAGGGTGCCGGAGGTAAGCGCCAGGGGCAGGCCGGAGGAAAAACCCAGCAGGAGAATAATACCGATGCGCTTGTTGGCGACCTGGCGAACGACATCCCTAGCGGGGAAAGGCCTGCCCATTGCGCTTTCCTTCGAAGTTTCTCAATATTTTCCCCCGCTGAACGATACAGGCTTAGACTCTGCTGAAACCACTCTAAAAACACAATAAACAAATTCAAGATGAAAGACACGCCATTCCGCGACCGCCTGATCATCGATGGTAACCGGGAAAACGGCAGCAAGTTCAGGCCCTCGGACTGGGTGGAGCGCATCTCGGCCTCCCTCGCCAGCTTCGGGCCAGACAACCGGCTGCGTTACTCATCCCTGGTGCAGCCCTGCGTCATCCAGGGGCAGAAATGCCTGGTGGTGGCCCGCAAGCTGAATCAGACCCATCCCGAGCTGTATGACTTCATCCTCGATTTCGCCAGACGGAATGAACTGCGCATCCAGGAGGACCGGCGAAAAACCGATCGGCCAGTGGCCAGGGAGAGGCGCGCGCGCCAGTGGCCTCAGGACGGGGCCATGACGCCCGCGCAGGCCACCATGCGCTGAGCTACGCCGCGCGTCTCTGCCCGCGCGCGGATCGTGAACGGCGCTGCTGGCGCGGCCTGGCCTGGTCGCCGCCCTGCCTGCCGCGGCCGCGGACTCCCCCATGGCGCTTTTCCTGAACGGGCTCGGCCCGGATCGCGGGATCCGGCTCGTAGCCTTCCAGCACCACCTTGGGTATCTCACGCTTCAACAGCCTTTCGATATCCCGCAGCAGTTTGTGCTCGTCCACGCACACCAGGGAAACCGCCTCGCCCTCGTTGCCGGCTCGCCCGGTGCGGCCGATGCGGTGCACGTAATCTTCCGGCACATTGGGCAGTTCAAAATTCACCACATGGGGCAACTGGTCGATGTCCAGGCCGCGGGCGGCGATGTCGGTGGCGACAAGCACCCGCACCTTGCCTTGCTTGAACTCGGCCAGGGCGCGGGTGCGGGCGCCCTGACTCTTGTTGCCGTGGATGGCCGCGGCGCGCAGGCCGTCCTTCTCCAGTTGCTGGGCGAGGCGGTTGGCGCCGTGCTTGGTGCGGGTGAAGACCAGCACCTGGCGCCAGTTGTTGGAACCGATCATATGGCTGAGCAGCTCACGCTTGCGGCGCTTGTCCACGGGATGCACCACCTGGGCGATGCGCTCGGCGGTGGTATTGCGGCGCGCCACTTCGATGAGTTCGGGGCCGTCGAGGAGACGGTCGGCGAGCTGTTTGATTTCCTTGGAAAAGGTGGCGGAAAACAGCAGGGTCTGGCGTGCGGCCGAAGCGGGCAGGAGGGCCAGCACCTTGCGGATATCGTGGATGAAGCCCATGTCCAGCATGCGGTCGGCCTCGTCCAGCACCAGGATCTCCACCTGGGACAGATCCACCGTCCTCTGGCCGGCGTGGTCCAGCAGACGCCCCGGCGTGGCCACCAGGATATCGACGCCGCGGCGCAGCTTTTCGATCTGGGGGTTGATCTTCACGCCGCCGAAGATCACGGCGGAGCGCAACGGCAGGTGGCGGCCGTAGGCCGAGATGCTGTCACCCACCTGGGCGGCCAGCTCCCGGGTCGGGGTCAGCACCAGGGCGCGGATGGCGCGCCGCCGCGGGCTGGTGCTGGCATGCAGCCGCTGCAACAAGGGCAGCGTAAAGCCGGCCGTCTTGCCGGTGCCGGTCTGGGCGCCGGCCAGGACATCCCTGCCATCCAGGATGAGAGGGATCGCCTTGCGTTGAATGGGGGTGGGTTCGGTATAGCCCTGCTCGCCAATGGCGCGCAGGAGTTCGGCCGACAGGCCGAGGGTATCGAATGACATGTGGTAAATACTCCAGTCTTGCCCTCCCGGGCAGCATATGCTGGCGGGAGCCGGTCCGGGCTGGTTAAGGGATCTTGCGTATGCGTGAGGCTCGCCCCCGCTATCCGTGGGACAAGGTGATGCAAACAGCTTGGTCTTTCCGGCGACCTTTTCAGTTGTTTTTCTGTGTAAGATCGCAAAGGCGCCACCGGTCAGGCACGCGGAATGGCGCCAGTGTAACAGAAAGCCGCCATGCTGTGTGATTTATATTTTTCCGTGACAGCGGTCATGGATCATTCCCAGGCGGGGTATAATGCACAATCCGACAAGCCAACCCTCCAGTGGAACCATGGACACGATCAGCATCTGGGTGGACGCGGACGCCTGCCCCAAGGCCATCAAGGAAATTCTCTTCCGCGCCGCGGACCGCGTTGGCATACCACTCATCCTGGTTGCCAACC
Source organism: Gammaproteobacteria bacterium (assembly GCA_026982565.1). Lineage (GTDB taxonomy): Bacteria > Pseudomonadota > Gammaproteobacteria > SZUA-140 > SZUA-140 > SZUA-140. The sequence goes on along the minus strand of JALSGV010000176.1, from coordinate 35,587 downwards.
AGTCTCTCCAGGTCCCCCGCTCCCCACACATCCGCGCCATCCGGGTAGGCGCCGGTTTCGATGTGGCGGACAACCATATCGCGCGGCAGGCGCAGGCTGGCGACCTGGTGATCACGGCGGACATCCCCCTGGCCGCAGAGGTCGTCGCCAAAGGCTGCCTGGCACTGAACCCGCGCGGAGAACTCTATACCGAGGACAACATACGCCAGCGCCTCAACATGCGGGACTTCATGGACACCCTGCGCGGCAGTGGCGTGGATACCGGCGGGCCGCCCGCATTCAACCATGCCGACCGCCAGGCCTTCGCCAACCAGCTGGACCGGCTTCTGGCCTGCTTGCGTACCGCCAGGCGGGAGAGGTAATCTTTACCGGGATTGCCGATGTACCACGGAGAACGGTTCAACAGTATCACCCACCTGGTCGGGGCCGCCCTGGCCCTCGCCGGCCTGATCGTGCTGGTGGTCTTCGCCTCGCTGCAAGGCGACCCGTGGAAAATCGTCAGTTTCAGCGTCTACGGCGCCTCCCTGTTTCTGCTGTATACCCTGTCCACCCTTTATCACTCCCTGCGCGGACGCGCCAAGGACCTATTCAGGAAACTGGACCACGTCGCCATCTACCTGCTCATCGCCGGCACCTACACCCCCTTCACCCTGGTCACCCTCAACGGCGCCTGGGGCTGGTCGCTGTTCGGCGTCATCTGGGGACTGGCCATTACCGGCATCATCGTCGACGTCTTGCATAAAAAGGGCGCGCGCGCCATTCAGATGGCCATCTACCTGCTGATGGGCTGGCTGATCCTGGTGGCCATGTATCCCCTGGTCCAGGCCCTGCCCGGCGCGGCCATCGCACTATTGGTGCTGGGCGGCATGTTTTATACCGGTGGCATTGTCTTCTACGCCCTCGATGCGCGCATGAAACACGCCCACGGCATATGGCACCTGTTCGTATTGGCGGGTAGCGTTTCCCATTACCTGGCGATATTGCTTTACGTGCTGTAAGAGATCAAGGGGTCAGAACACTTGAAATGATTTCAAGTGTTCTGACCCCTTGATCTTTCCAGGATGCCGGCTCCTTAAACCGGAAAACCCCTTTCCCGCAGGTGGCGCTTGGCCTCGATGGCGGTCAGCGCCATGTCCAGTTCGTTTTCCCACACGTAGGGATCGGCCTTGTCCAGGTTGGCGCCCACATCGATATGACGGTAAGGTTCGTCGGCGTAGATGCGCACGTGCCGGGTTTCCTCCAGGCTGGGGGTGAGTTCAGGCCAGACCTCGTGGAACAGGTCCTGGGGGCGGGTGATGGACCACTGGGCGATGAGGTGATAGTGGGACGGCAGTTCCCGAAAGGCCTCCGGCGTGCCCGTTTGCGGCTGGCCGCTGGACTCATCGACATGGTCGGTATGGATAAAGACGATGAGTTTGGGGCGCTGGCGCACGATGTCCGGGGTGCGGTTGACGCCCGCCGGCATCCATATGGACAGGGCCACGTCGAAAGGGAAATCCACCTGTTGAAAATCGAGTTCGCTGCGCTCGAAAACGGCGCTGTCGAAGAAGTCGGCAATCTGGTTGGGCTTGTCCGCGGGATCGCGCAAGCCGATGACCTTGACGCCTTCACGGCCCAGCAGGCTGCCCAGGAAACCGTTGCGGCTGTGAAAGTCGCACACCACGGGGGCGTCGGCCACCTGCCGGGCGCAGTGGGCCAGTTGCGCCATTTCCTCGCGCAGGGGATAGAAGGGCGCGACGGTGTGGGCGTTGACCTGCGGATCGCGGTCGGGGTTGCTGAACACCAGCGCGTGCAGGGGCAGCTTCTCTATCCTTTTTTCAAAGGGCTGCGTACTGTCCCAGGCGGGATGTTCATGTTCCTGGAAAGCCACGATGCGGTTGAACATCTCGTCCGAAAAGGCCTCCATGGCGCGCAGTTTTTCGAAATGGGGGGGAATGTCGCGAATGTTTTGTGAGTCGTTCATGGTGCTGTCTCCGCTCTTGGCTGCGGGGTTGTTCACCCCTCACCCCGGCCCTCTCCCCCGATGGGGAGAGGGAGGAGTTATTGATGGTAGGGGGCGCTCAGTTCGTGCACCGCATCGATGAAGACCCGCACGTGCTCGGGATCGATGTGCTGGTGGATGCCGTGCCCCAGGTTGAAGACATGGCCCTCGCCGTGGCCGAAGCTGGCGAGGATGGTCTCCACCTCGGCGCGGATGCGCCCGGGCGAAGCATAGAGGGTGCAGGGGTCCATGTTGCCCTGCAGGGCGACGCGGTCGCCGACGCGCCGGCGCGCCTCCGCCAGGTCGATGGTCCAGTCGATGCCCAGGGCGTCGCAGCCGGTAGCGGCCATGTCCTCCAGCCAGCCGCTGCCCCCCTTGGTGAACAGAATCACCGGCACGCGGCGGCCCTCGTGCTCACGGTTCAGGCCGGCGACGATCTGCTCCATGTAGCGCAGGGAAAACTCGCGGTAGTCGCGCGGCGTGAGGGCCCCGCCCCAGGTATCGAAGATCATCACCGCCTGGGCGCCGGCCGCGATCTGGGCGTTGAGATAGGCCGTCACCGAACGCGCCAGAATGTCCAGCAGGCCGTGCATGAGCCGGGGTTGATCGAACATCATGCCCTTGACGGCGCCGAAATCCTTGCTCGAACCGCCTTCCACCATATAGGTCGCCAGGGTCCAGGGACTGCCGGAAAAACCGATCAGGGGCACGCGGCCGTTCAGCTCGCGGCGTATGGTGCGCACCGCCTCCATGACATAACGCAGTTCCCCTTCGGGATCAGGGACGCCGAGGCGCGCCACGTCCTGTTGATTGCTGATCCTGCGCTCGAAACGCGGGCCTTCTCCCGCGCTGAAATAGAGGCCCAGGCCCATGGCGTCGGGAATGGTCAGGATGTCGGAGAACAGGATGGCGGCATCCAGTTCATAGCGCTCCAGGGGCTGCAGGGTCACTTCGCAGGCCAGCTCCGGGGAGCGGCACAGGCTCATGAAATCCCCCGCCTTGGCACGGGTGGCGCGGTATTCGGGCAGATAGCGGCCCGCCTGGCGCATCATCCATACGGGGGTCGCGTCCACGGGCTCTTTCAGCAGGGCGCGCAGGAATCGGTCATTAACAAGTTTCGTCATCGTGGTAAATCACTCCGGCCGGTCAGGAACAGGTCGACGGCGCGCGCGGCCTGGCGCCCCTCGCGTATGGCCCACACCACCAGGGACTGGCCGCGGCGCATGTCTCCGGCGCTGAAGACCTTCTCCAGGGAAGTCTGGTAGTCATCGGTAGCGGCCCGCACGTTGCCACGCCCGTCGAGTGTCACGCCCAGTTCCTGCAGCATGCCCTCGTGGATGGGGTTGACGAAACCCATGGCCAGCAGCACCAGGTCGGCCTTGAGGTCGAATTCGCTGCCGGCGATCTCCTCCATCTTCCAGTTGCCCTGGGCATCCTTCTTCCAGTCCACGCGCACCACCTGCAAGCCGGTCACGCGGCCGTCCTCGCCATGGAAGCGCTTGGTGGCGACACTCCATTCGCGCACCGCGCCTTCCTCCTGGGAAGTGGAGGTGCGCAGCTTGTTGGGCCAGTCGGGCCAGGTCAGCAGCTTGTCTTCCTTCTCCGGCGGACGGGGCAGGATCTCCAGTTGGGTCACGGACAGGGCGCCCTGGCGTATGGAAGTGCCGATACAGTCGGAACCCGTATCGCCGCCGCCGATCACCACCACGTGCTTGCCCTTGGCGGTGATCTCCTCTTCGGGGGGAATGGCGTCGCCGGCCACGCGCCGGTTCTGCTGGGGCAGGAATTCCATGGCGAAGTGCACGCCATCCAGCTCGCGGCCCGGCACCGGCAGGTCACGGGGCTGCTCGCTGCCGCCGCACAGGACCACGGCATCGTAGTCGTCCACCAGTTCGCGCGCCGGCAGGTCCACGCCAATGTGAGTATTGCAGCGGAAAGTGACGCCCTCGGCCGTCATCTGTTCGCAGCGGCGGTCGATGATGTGCTTCTCCATCTTGAAATCGGGAATGCCGTAGCGCAGCAGACCGCCCACACGGTCGCTTTTTTCGAATACCGTCACCTCGTGGCCGACGCGCGCCAGTTGCTGGGCGCAGGCCAGGCCCGCGGGACCGGAGCCGACCACGGCCACCGCCTTGCCGGTCTTTTCGCTGGCCACGAGGGGTTTGATCCACTCCTCGGCCCAACCCTTGTCCACCAGGGCGCACTCGATGGCCTTGATGCTGACCGGGTTGTCATCGATATTCAGGGTGCATGCCGCCTCGCAGGGCGCCGGGCAGATGCGCCCGGTGAACTCGGGAAAGTTGTTGGTGGAATGCAGCACCTCCAGCGCCGCGCGCCAGTCCCCCTTGTAGGCCAGGTCGTTCCAGTCGGGGATGATGTTGTTGACCGGACAGCCCTGGTGGCAGAAGGGGATGCCGCAGTCCATGCAACGGGCGCCCTGGATGGCGACTTCCTCCTCCGTGAGGGGGATGACGAACTCGTGAAAATGCTTGATCCGCTCCTCGACGGGGGCGTAGCCCGGCGTCTTGCGGGGGAATTCCAGGAATCCTGTTGGCTTACCCATCGTTCTGTATCCCTTGTTCCATCTCTGACAGATGCTGATTCAGTTTCATCTCTTCCAGCGCGCGCCGGTAGTCCACGGGCATGACCTTGACGAACCTGGGCAGGTAGTCCGTCCAGTTGTCCAGTATGTCGCGGGCGCGGCTGCTGTTGGTGTAGCGGGCATGTTTCTCGATCAGCCCCTTCAGGCGCCGCGCGTCATGGCGGGTCATGTCGCGGCTGATGTCCACCAGGCCGTGGGTCTCCAGATCGCCGCCCTGATGTTCGAGGCGCTCCAGGGCGTCGTCCTCTTCACGGACGGGCTCCAGTTCCACCATCATCAGGTTGCAGCGCTCCTGGAAGGTGCCCTCCTCGTCCAGCACATAGGCGATGCCGCCACTCATGCCGGCGGCGAAATTGCGCCCCGTCGGTCCCAGCACCACGACCACGCCGCCGGTCATGTACTCACAGCCGTGATCGCCGACCCCCTCCACCACGGCGGTGGCGCCCGAGTTGCGCACGGCGAAGCGCTCGCCCGCCACCCCGCGGAAATAACACTCACCGCTGATGGCGCCGTAGAGCACCGTGTTGCCCACGATGATGTTTTCCTCGGCGACGATGGGGGTCTCCCCGGGCGGATAAACCACCAGGCGGCCGCCCGACAGCCCCTTGCCCACGTAGTCGTTGGCCTCGCCGATGAGCTGGATGGCAACCCCCCTGGCGAGGAAGGCGCCGAAACTCTGGCCGGCGATGCCGCGCGCCGTGATGTGAATGGTATCTTCAGGCAATCCCTTGTGCCCGTGGCGCTTGGCCACTTCGCCCGACAGCATGGCGCCGAAGGTGCGGTTGGTATTCTTGATGGCCGTCTCGATGGCTACCGGCTTGCCCTCCTCCAGGGCGGGGCGCGCCTGGCGGATCATGTCGTGGTCCAGCGCCCGCTCGAGGCCGTGGTCCTGGGTCTCGCAGTTGTAGGTGGCCACATCGGGACCCGCCTGCGGCATGCTCAGGATGCGCGAGAAATCCAGCCCGCCGGCCTTCCAGTGGTCCACGGCGCGGCGGGTGTCGAGGAGGTCCATGCGCCCGATGAGGTCGTCCAGCTTGCGGAAGCCCAGGCGGGCCATGAGACGGCGTACCTCCTCGGCCACCATGAAGAAATAGTTCACCACGTGCTCCGGCTTGCCGGTGAAGCGCTTGCGCAGCTCCGGATCCTGGGTGGCGACGCCCACGGGGCAGGTGTTGAGGTGGCACTTGCGCATCATGATGCAGCCCTCGACGATGAGCGGCGCGGTGGCGAAGCCGAACTCGTCGGCTCCCAGCAGGGCGCCGATGACCACGTCCCGCCCGGTGCGCAGGCCGCCGTCCACCTGCACGCAGATGCGCCCGCGCAGACGGTTCATCACCAGGGTCTGGTGGGTCTCCGCCAGGCCGATCTCCCACGGCGAGCCGGCGTGCTTGATGGAGGTGAGGGGGCTGGCCCCGGTGCCGCCGTCATAACCCGAAATGGTGACATGATCGGCATGGGCCTTGGAAACCCCGGCCGCCACCGTGCCCACGCCCACTTCGGATACCAGCTTGACGCTGATGCGCGCCCCGGGATTGACGTTCTTGAGGTCGTGGATCAGTTGCGCCAGGTCCTCGATGGAATAGATGTCGTGGTGGGGCGGCGGCGAAATCAGGCCCACTCCGGGCGTTGAGTGGCGCACGCGGGCAATGGTGGCGTCCACCTTGTGGCCGGGCAGTTGCCCGCCCTCGCCGGGCTTGGCGCCCTGGGCCATCTTGATCTGGATGTCGTCGGCATTGACCAGGTACTCGGTGGTCACCCCGAAGCGCCCCGAGGCCACCTGCTTGATGGACGAGCGCATGGAGTCGCCGTTGGGCAGGGGCTGGAAGCGCTCCGGCTCCTCGCCGCCCTCGCCGGTGTTGGACTTGCCGCCGATGCGGTTCATGGCGATGGCCAGGGTGGAATGGGCCTCGAAGGAGATGGAACCGAAGGACATGGCCCCCGTGGCGAAGCGCTTGACGATCTCCGCCGCCGGCTCAACCTCCTCCAGGGGCACGGCTTCGGGCGCGAACTTGAATTCGAACAGGCCGCGCAGGGTCAGCAGGTGTTTGTCCTGCTCATTGACCAGGCGCGCGAATTCCTCATAAGTGGTGGCATCGTTGGCGCGCGTGGCGTGCTGCAGCTTGGCGATGGTATCCGGCGTCCACACATGATGCTCGCCGCGCAGGCGGAAGGCGTAGTCGCCGCCCGCGTCCAGGGCGTTGCGGTAGACGAGTTCATTACTGTAGGCGCTGTGGTGCCAGCGCACCGCCTCCTCCGCCACCTCCTGCAGACCGATGCCTTCCACGGTGGTGGCGGTACCGGTGAAATACTGGTCGACGAAGTCACTGGACAGACCCACGGCGTCGAAGATCTGGGCGCCGCAATAGGACTGGTAGGTGGAGATGCCCATCTTGGACATGACCTTCAGCAGCCCCTTGCCGATGGCCTTGATGTAGCGGGCGTGGATCTCGTCCATGTCCACGCCGCCGGCATCCTGCAGTTGTCCGGCCAGGGAATTGAGGGTCTCGAAGGCAAGGTAGGGATTGACCGCCTCGGCGCCATAGCCCGCCAATACGGCGAAGTGGTGCACCTCGCGCGCGGCGCCGGTCTCCACCACCAGGCCCGTCTCCGTGCGCAGGCCGGCCCACACCAGGTGATGATGCACGGCCGCCGTGGCCAGCAGGGCGGGGATGGCCAGGTGGTCCCGGTCCATGTCGCGGTCGGAAAGTATGAGTATGTTGTAGCCCTCGTTCACGGCCCTGCCGGCCTCCTCGCACAATCTGCTCAGGGCATCGTTCATGCCGCCCGCGCCCTGGTCGGCGGGATAGCACATGGACAGGGTGTGGGTGCGGAAGGCGCCCTTCGTGTGGCCGTGAATATGACGGATCTGTTCCAGATCGGCATTGGTGAGGATGGGCTGATGCACTTCCAGGCGCATGTGGGCGCCGCCCTGGTCCAGGTCGAGCAGGTTGGGTCGTGGGCCCACCAGGGACACCAGGGACATGACCAGCTCTTCACGTATGGGATCGATGGGCGGGTTGGTCACCTGGGCGAAATTCTGCTTGAAGTAGTTGAACAGGGGCTTGGGCCGGTCGGACAATACCGCCAGGGGATTGTCCGCGCCCATGGAGCCCGTGGCCTCCTGGCCGGTGAGGGCCATGGGGGTCATGAGGAACTTGATGTCCTCCTGGGTATAGCCGAAGGCCTGCTGGCGGTCCAGCAGCGTCGCCTCGTCGAAATCGTTGGCGTGGGCCTTGCCAGGCAGGTTGTGGAGATGCACCTGGGTCTGATCCAGCCATTTCTGGTAGGGATGGGAGCGGGCCAGTTGCGCCTTGAGTTCGGCGTCATCGATGATGCGCCCTTCTTCCATGTCGATGAGGAACATTTTGCCGGGTTGCAGGCGCCATTTCCTGACGATCTTGTGCTCGGGAATTTCCAGCACGCCCATCTCGGAGGCCATCACCACCAGGTCGTCGTCGGTGATGAGATAACGCGCCGGGCGCAGGCCGTTGCGGTCCAGGGTGGCGCCGATCTGGCGCCCGTCGCAGAAGGCCACGGCGGCGGGACCGTCCCAGGGCTCCATGAGCGCGGCATGATACTCGTAGAACGCGCGGCGCTCCTCGTCCATGAGGGGGTTGCCCGCCCACGCCTCGGGGATGAGAAGCATCATGGCGTGGGCCATGGAATAGCCGCCCGCCACCAGCAGTTCCAGGGCGTTGTCGAAACAAGCGGAATCGGACTGGCCCTCGGCGATGAGGGGCCACAGTTTCTTCAGATCGTCACCCAGCAGCTTCGACTCCATGGAATGGCGCCGCGCCGCCATCCAGTTGATATTGCCGCGCAGGGTGTTGATCTCGCCATTGTGGGCGATCATGCGGAAGGGCTGGGCCAGATCCCACGAGGGAAAGGTATTGGTGGAAAAGCGCTGATGCACCAGGGCGAAGGCCGAATCCAGGCGTTCGTCGCGCAGATCCAGGAAATAACGGTCCACCTGGTCGGCCAGCAACATACCTTTATAACAGAGTGTGCGGCTGGACAGGGAGGGAATGTAGAACTGCGCCTTGCCCTCGATAGCGGTATTGCGCACCGCGTGTTCCACCACCTTGCGGATCACGAACAATTTGCGCTCGAAGGCATCCTGATCCGCGCAGGCCGGCCCGCGGCCGATGAATACCTGGCGCACCACGGGCTCCACCACCTTGACGCTCTCACCCAGGCCGCTGTTGTCCGTGGGCACGTCGCGCCAGCCCAACACGGCCTGCCCTTCGCCGCGGATGGTATCCTCGATCTGCTGCTCGCAGACCCGTCTGCTGTCCTCCTGGCGGGGCAGGAAAACCATGCCGACGGCGTACTCCCCCGCCCCGCCAAGGGCGATGCCGTCAGCGGCGCAGACCTCGCTGAAAAAGGCATGGGGGATCTGCATGAGAATACCCGCGCCGTCCCCGGCCAGGGGGTCCGCCCCCACGGCGCCGCGATGGGTCAGGTTTTCCAGTATCTGCAGACCCTGGCGGACGATGGTGTGACTCTTGCGACCCTTGATGTTGGCGACGAAACCGACACCGCAGGCATCGTGCTCGTTGGCAGGATCATACAGGCCCTGCCTGCCAGGACGCGTCAAGTAGTTTTCATTATTGCCCATTATTACAAATCCTGAATTCAGTGCCTGACATACCCGGCCAACATGTGTGACCAGTTTCCAACTCGAAACGCCAGGCACGGATGATAATTTTGCTGGACCCGCAGGAGAACGCGAGCGCAAGGGAGGGGATTATACTTGCCGGCGGCCGTTCATTCAATAAAACCGCACAGGAATTTTCCCAGGGCCGGGAATTAACTTACTGAATAATACGAAAATATTGTGAGGTTGAGACAAAACGCGGCGTCAGCGGCTCACCGCCCTGAAATCCGTGATGGCATCGTGAACGGAGCCGAACTGACGGATCCAGGGCTTGATGCCGCGGATGCGCGCCGTCAGGGCCCTGCTGCCCTCCACGGCCTCCTGGCGGGTGGCATAATCACCATAGGTTACGGCAATCAACTCCTGGTCGCGTTTCAGGGTGCGGAAATAGATCACCTGGGACTCCATCCCCCATTGCTTCACCCGCTTGGTGACGGCATCGAGATCCATGGCCATGAGCTGCAGGGTATAGTGGCGGGGGTCGCGTTTCAGCAGGCTGTCCTCGTCGGCAAGGAGACGGGACGTCCCGGCAGTGGCTGGAGCCGGCCCGGCGGAGCGGACTTTCCCCTGAATAGAACCAAAGCTGCGCACCCACGGCTTGATGCCTCGCACCCCACCCTTCAGCAGTTCATCGGCAGCGGCCTCGCCAGCCTGGCGGCTGGGAAAATCGCCATACAGCACGGCAAGCAGGCCACGGTCGGTGGTGTAGTAGGCGACATCACCCCCGATACCCCACTCTTCCACCAGGCGCTTTACCTTGGGTTCATCCATTGCCATCAGTTGGAGGGTGAAATGCTGCGGGTTCCGCGACAAGATCCAATTCTCGCGTCGCTCGGCAGGCCTGGCCGCTATCTGAGGGGTGGATTCGGATATCCCAGGCTCCCTCTCATTCACGATTTCGATTTCCTCGCCTGCTTCCACCAAGGAGGCCCCGGCAACCAGTTCAGGCTTGCCCTCGATCACAGGAGCTTCCTCCACGGTTTCCAGAACAGGGGTATCGGCATCAGGCATTGTCGCATCATCGGCCGATGGCTGAGCCGCCCCGCCCTCTTCCAGCTTCCCGGTCGTCTGAATGGGCGCCTCATCTTCATGTTTTATCAATTCTTCACTTGCAATGGCGGGAGGCGCCTCCTCCACGACAGGCTGTTCTTCGTCTTCGCCCGGCGGCGCATCCTCCCAGGGAAAGCGCGTCACCTGGAGTGCAGGCTTCGTCTCTGTATTATCAGTCGCAACGCCCTGGTCTTGCGCCACATTCTCCGGCTCTATGGTCTGATTGATCTCGTCCTGCATGATGAGAATGACGGCGAATATCAGCACGGCCGCGACAATACCCACATTGCGCCATGACAGACTGAGCCTGCCCATCATCGATCCCAGCGACTGCGAGCGCCGCTCGCGCGGAGGCGGCGCGTTCTCATGGAGCGTATTGAGGGCGCGCATGGCGCAGACATTGATTTTTCCCGGGATACCGCCGGACTCCTCATGGATGGCCTTGAATTCCGCCGAGGTGAAAACCGCCTCATCACCACCTCCCGCCACGGCGAGACGATGCTCGATATAGGCGCGGGTGTCCTCTTCGCTGAAAGAAGTGAGCTCGAAGGCATGGCCAACCTTGCTGCGCAGCAGTTCCAGGGAAGGAGCAGACATACGCTCCTTCAGTTCGTCCCTGCCCGCGAGGATGAGACACATGAGGCGGTCCTCCTTGTCATCATAGTCCAGCAGCGAAGCGAGAAAATGCAGGATGGGAAGTCCCACCAAGTGGGCATCATCGATGATCACGACGGGGGAGAGGGCACTGTTACGCTGTGCCTTCAGCATCTTGTGCATGTCGGCAATGCGCTGCTCCAGGCTCCGCTCGGGCGAGGCATCAAAGAGGAATACATCGGCCAGTTTCTGCAGCACCGAATTGGCATCGGTGGCAATATCCGCCTCGATCTGGCAAATGCGCCAGGAGGGGCTGCAGTGGGCGATGATCTGTTGTATCAGGCAACTCTTGCCGCTGCCGGGAGGGCCGGTGAGCAGCAAGGCATCACTGTAGGGCGCCAGATGGAGAAGAAACTTCAGACATTTGGCGCGTTGCGCCTCGGGATAGAAGAAGTCTTCGTCATGCACGGGGGAGAAGGGCTCGCGCCGCAACGTCAGGCGTGGGACTGAAGCCACGCCACTGTCCTCTCCTCCCGGTTGTCCTGACGTGGTCACGCGGGAGGCCCCTCGCCGCGCGCGAAGACCACGCGGTATCCGCGCTGCAACTGGGAATCGCGGCAATGCGCCATGGAATCTATTGCGTCCTCCAGGGATTCATGATGTTCGCGCTTCACTTTGCCGGCATAGCCCTGGTAACCCCATTCCCGCACCAGGGTCCATCCTCCCAACAGGTCCTGCTGTATGAACAGGTTGTAAAACCGCGGCGGCTTGTCATCTTGCGGTGTAATCTGCATATAGATTTGCATCAATCACTTTCCCTGGGGCTGGCCGGGATAATGAATCAGGTCGCCTTCATGGGATCGAACAGTCGTTCATACTCGCCGATGGCATAACGATCCGTCATGCCCGCGATGTAGTCTGCCACTACTCGGGCCCGTCCCGCAACACCATTGGCCTCCGATTGCGTTTTCATTTTGCCCTCATACTCGGGCGGCAGCAGCCTGGCGTCATTCATGAACACCTCGAACAGGCTGGTGATGACCCTGTCGGCCTTGGCGCTCATGCGCATGACGCGGTAGTGACGATACAGGGCCTTGCGCAGGAAGCGCTTCAGTTCCAGATTCAATTGTTTCATCCCGTCCCCGAAACCGATGAGCGCATGCGGCGCACTGCGTATGTCGTCGATGGCGCCTGGCGCAGCTTCCATGATGCGCGCCCGGCTACTGTCGACGAGGTCGCTGACCTGACGATCGATGATGCGTCTGACCACTTCATGTATGACGCGCCGCCGGGGCAGGCCCGGATAGCTGTTTATGACATGCTCGTATTGTTCACGGAACAGGTTGACTTCACACAATTGCTCCACGCTGATCAGCCCTGCCCGCAGGCCATCGTCCACGTCATGGCTGTTATAGGCGATCTCGTCGGCCACATTGGCGAGCTGGGCCTCAAGACTCGGCTGTTGTTTATTGATGAAGCGCTCACCCACGTCTCCCAGATCGCGGGCATCCATTACGGCGCAATGCTTGAGAATACCCTCGCGGGTTTCAAAATTCAGGTTCAGGCCGTTGAAATCGGCATATTTCTCTTCCAGCTCATCCACTACCCGCAGGGACTGCAGGTTGTGTTCGAAACCACCATAATCAGCCATGCAACGATTGAGGGCCTCCTGGCCGGCATGGCCAAAGGGGGTATGCCCCAGGTCATGGGCCAGGGCGATGGACTCCGTCAGGTCCTCGTTGAGGTGAAGGATGCGGGCGATGGCGCGGCCGATCTGGGCCACCTCCAGGGAGTGGGTGAGACGGGTGCGGTACATATCACCTTCATGATTGACGAACACCTGGGTCTTGTACTCCAGGCGGCGGAAAGCGGCGCTGTGGACGATGCGGTCACGGTCGCGTTGAAATTCACTGCGATAACGGGGTGGAGACTCCGCGAAGCGCCGGCCGCGGGAATTTTCATCACAGACTGCATAAGGGGCCAATTTCATGTCGTACACATCCGTGACAAATGAAAAGCCCGTTGCCTCACGCGCCCTGGCGGCAGCTTGCAAGGGTTTCCTCCAGGATTGCCGCATCAAAGTCATCGCTCACGACGGCGTGGCCTATGGATTTGAGCAACACCAGCCGCAACCTTCCGGCCTGCACCTTCTTGTCCACCGCCATGAGGGCCTGAAAACGCTCGCTGGCGATCTCCGCAGGCGCTCGCACGGGCAGTCGGGCGCGTTCTATCAGTTTGAGGACACGCTGCCGATCCTGATGGCCGATCCAACCCAGGCGGTGTGACATTTCGGCCGCCATGCACATGCCTGCCGCAACGGCCTCGCCATGCAGCCAGTTCCCGTAACCCATGCCGGTCTCGATGGCATGGCCGAAGGTGTGCCCCAGATTCAGCAGGGCGCGTTGCCCCCGTTCTCTTTCATCGGCCGCGACGATTTCCGCCTTGTTGCGGCACGACTGCTCGATGGCATAGGCCACGGCGCCTTCATCCCTGGCCAGCAGCGCATCCATGTTGTCTTCCAGCCAGGCGAAGAATTCGGCATCGCGAATGAGGCCGTACTTGATGACCTCGGCGATGCCGGCATGGAGCTGCCGGTCTTCCAGTGTCCTGAGCGTCGCCGTGTCGATGATGACGCAACGGGGCTGATGGAAGGCGCCGATCATGTTCTTGCCCAGAGGATGATTGACGCCGGTCTTGCCGCCCACGGAGGAATCGACCTGGGCCAACAGCGTGGTGGGAACCTGGATGAAGTCGATACCACGCTGGTAGCAGGCCGCGGCAAAGCCCGTCATGTCCCCGATGACGCCCCCCCCGAGGGCGACCAGCATGGCGTCGCGTGCAAAGCGCGCTTCCAGCAGGGCATCGAAGATGCGCTGCAGCACTTCCAGGTTCTTGTATTCCTCGCCATCGGGGAGCACGACCGTTTCGCATTGAAAATCTTTCAGACCCCTCAGCATTTGCTCCATATAGAGGGGGGCGATGGTTTCGTTGCTGACCACCATGACCTGCCGCCCTGATATGAAAGGTTGTAACAATTCTGACCTTTCCAACAAGGCAGCGCCAATATAGATGGGATAGCTGCGCTCGCCCAATGGGACCTGAAGTGTCTTCATCATTTTTTATGATAGTCCAGCCACAGCATCATGACTTATCACGGGCGCGCCGCCGCCCACTGGTCTTTTTCCTTGGCGCCACCCGCGTCTTCAATTGACTGATGATAGTGTTGACCGTGGTGCGAATACTTCGATTATCCGTATCCACGATGATATTTGCAATTTCGCGATACAATGGGTCGCGCTGGATCATCAGCTCTTTCAGGCGTTGGCGAGGATTCTCCGTCTGCAGCAAGGGGCGGTTGCGATCCTGCCTCGTACGCTTCAGCTGCTGATCGATGGAGGCGTGCAGATACACTACCATACCCCTGTCGGCGAGGCTGCGGCGGTTGTCCTCCCTCAGCACGGCGCCGCCACCCGTCGCCAGCACGATTCCCTGGCGTCTCGTCAATTCATCGATGGCCTGATGCTCACGCTCGCGGAACCCCGCTTCACCTTCGATATCGAAAATCCAGGGAATATTGGCCCCCGTGCGCGCCTCGATCTCGTGGTCGCTGTCATAGAATTCCTTTTTCAAGGATTTTGCCAGCAGGCGCCCGATAGTGGTCTTGCCTGAGCCCATGGGGCCTACCAGGAATATATTGGCGGATTCGTCCATGCCAGGACATATGCCAGAGTCAGGATGAGAAATCAACTAAAGAATAGGAGGCGACCCCGCGGGCCGGCCCGCTGACTGCGTTGGCGGAACTTGCTGCAGAATGACTACAGCAGAATTTCGCCACCTTGCAGCGAACCGGCACGCAATGGCTGAATACGATTATATATTGTACGGGTTAATAATTGATGGGACTCATTAGTCGGTATTGAAACATCCGGCGCCAACGCCACTCAAGGCGCCATCGCCCGTCACACCAAAGGGGCTGTTTACACCCGGCGGCAAGACGTTGGTATCATTGGTGTCCTCTGATGCTATCGGCAGCCAGAATGTCACACTGTCAGTGGACTCCGTACCGGCGACCTGGGTGCTGGCAGTCAATCTGACCTCAACCCACGAGGCAAACTCCCGCGGATAAAGGATATCAAACTCAAAGGTACCATCGGCCCCCGTGGCCACCTGGGCTGGGGCCGATGCTATATTACCCGGCTCTATCACCCCGCTGTTGTTGATATCTTCACCCGGATCCAGTATCCCGTTCTCATTCGTGTCTTCATTGGGACAGGTCTGCAGAAAGGTTGACTGATTGCTATCAGGGTCAATTTTACTCCATGAGTCACCGTTCACAACCCAATAGCCCTTTCCATACTGCTCGGGATTGATGGATATGGTTACATCCTCGTTGGCCACTGCGTTACCACTTGCGTCCGTCACCATCACCGTATACTGTTTATTATATTGCGTGGCGCCCACTTTGGCCACGTTGTTGCCTGTTCCCAGCCTGACGAACAGGCCGTTCTGCGCCACTGTCAGATTGACTGTGCCGGTAACAGACGGTGTGTCATCGATGAAGGCGCTGATCTGGACTCCATCTTTGGATGTCGTGGCGGCCGATGACACGTAAGTGGTACTGGCGCGGCCCAAAGTATCTGTTGTGGCTGTCGCCGTGGTCAGTGTGCCCCCACTCAGGTCCTGGGTTATCTCGAAACGAACCAGCTTCCCTTTGACCAGGTTGTTGTTGGGGTCACGGACCGTGGCTGAAATGGTGGCCTGCTGCTGCACAGTCTGAGAACCATCATTTGGGCCGATTGTGGATTTGTCCACCTGCAAATCGATAAAAGCAGCAGTCGTGGCAACGAAACTGATGCTGATGCTGGTCGAAGGCCCACCGGTTACAAAAGCCGTCAAGGTGGACGGCCCGGAAAATGTGGACTTAACATAGACCTTGGCGTTACCGCTGGAATCCGTGCTCGCCGTGGTTGCAGAGGCCGTACAGGCGCTATCAGAATAGATACTACCGCGTGTGGCGGAAAAACTGATAGTCTGACCGGCATTCGGACTGCCGCTTACCAACCATTTCAGGTTAATCTCCGAACAGGTACCCAAAGTGATATCCGCATTGGCCGAGGGCGTTGTAATCTGAAATTCATCTCCGGATATGGTCAGGACATGGCTGGCAGAAGCACCAAGAGATGAAACTGTAATCGTATCCGTGCCGGAAGCGACTGGCGTCACGTTGACCTGGATTTGACCTGACGAATCTGTCGTCAGCGAGGAAGCGCTCAATGTGCTTCCCAAACTTGATGCCACCGTCATCAATTCACTGCTGATGGGATTACCATCCGAGTCTGTCAATACGATGGTCAGAACCGTACTGTCCCCCGCAGTAAGAGAGCTCTCTCCATTGATCGTTATGCTCGTTCCTGTCACCTCTACCGTGGCCGTTTCTGTCACAGATCCCGCAGTGGCGGTCAGTGTAATTGTCCGGTTGTTATAGTCATTGCCTGGAGCAAGCGTTGCTGTCGCCTGGCCAGATCCATCAGTATCCTTATTAACCACCGCCAGAGAACCGCTGCTGGCAGTAAATACCACGGGGATGTCGGACATCACCAGATTGCTGGAGTCTTTAACGATGGCGGTCACCGTCACAACATCCGCCCCACTGGAGCCCAGTTGGGGGGAACTGAGTAGCAACAGAACAGAACTTACACCGGGGTCAGCACCAGTGGCGGGATTGTCAGAGACGAAAGCATCCGTACTATTCAGACAGGCCGACAGTATGCCCGCAATAATCAGCAGCATGGCAATCTTTATGGTCTTGATCATTGGCAATACTCCTGAACTTTCTCTCTGCATGTTTATTGTCCGCGTCTGGTAATCGGGCCTGCGTAGAGCCTGCTTAAGGTAATGTCGTCTTGAAAAAATATTTACTTTAGGACCCGAGGACACAACCGGCATATGACGGGATAAAAGCTGAGCAGCTCATCATCGGCATCGTCTCATCCGCAAGCGGAATCCCTCCGTGCAGCCGCATCCCCAGCAGCAAATACTTCAACGTAATGTCAACTCTTCCTTGAGAATCTTCGGTGTCACGAAAATCAGTAGTTCACGCTTGTCATCCTGTTTGCGCGTCTGGCGGAACAAAGCGCCCAGAAGCGGAACGTCGCCCAACAGCGGCACACTGTTGATTTCATCGAGCCGGGTCTGTTCATAAATACCGCCTAGCACCACGGTCTCACCATTGTCCACCAACACCTGAGTCTGCACCGAGCGGGTCTCGATACTGGGAACACCGAGAAAGACCTCACCGACATTGTCCTTGCTGACCTCGAGATCCATGATGATACGGTCATCGGGTGTAATCTGTGGTGTCACCTGCAGGCTCAATACGGCCTTCTTGAAGGTCACCGTGGTGGCGCCACTGGACGCCGCCTGCTGGTAGGGAATCTCCGTCCCCTGTTCGATTACGGCTTCCGACTGATTGGCCGTGATGACACGCGGGCTGGAGACGATTTCACCCTGCCCTTCTGCCTGCATGGCGGAGAGTTCCAGGTCCACCAGAAAGTCCGAGCCCAGCACGGCGAAAGCGATCTGGCCGGCCGGATTGGCCACGGGAAGGTTGACATTGAGGCGGTCGGACAAGCCCGGCAGGCTGACAGGAGGCGGAGAAGTCCCTACCATGGCGTCGGTGCCGGAAAGTGTACCCGAGCTGAAGCCAAAGGTGTCATTATTGATTTCACCCACCCCGGATGCGCCGAACCGCACACCGAGATCGCGCCCGAAATTATCACTGGCAATGACGATACGGGATTCGATCAGGACCTGGCGGACAGGGATATCCAACTTGCCGACCAATCTTCTGATCTCATCCAGCTTTTCTGCCGTATCCCGCACAAGCAGGGAGTTGGTGCGTTCGTCGACGGTGACCGTGCCACGCTCGGATAAGAGTGTGTTTTCCTCGGCCTTGAGCAGGGCGGCGATATCCTCGGCCTTGGCATAGTTGACCTGGATCATATCCGTGTACAGTGGCGCCAGTTCTTTCACTTGTTGCTGGGACTCCAATTCCTGCTTCTCGCGCGCCGCGATTTCCTCGCTGGGCGCGACGAGCATGACGTTTCCAGCCTTGCGCATGGCCAGGCCCTTGGTCTTGAGAATGATGTCCAGGGCCTGATCCCAGGGAACGTTCTTCAGCCTGAGAGTCACATTCCCCTCAACGGAATCACTGGTCACCAGATTCATTCCGGTAAAGTCCGCGATGAGCTGCAGTACGGCGCGCACCTCGATATCCTGGAAACTGAGGGAGAGGCGGTCACCCGTATACTCAGGCTGCTTGAGGCGCGCCAGCTCGATCTCTTCCTCACTCACTGGCTTGACCTCAAGCGTGAAGATATTGCCTGACTGGTAAGCCATGTGGTCAAACTCACCCACGGTCTCTACGATCAGGCGTACGTTACCGTCATTCGTGAAACTGTCGATCATCGTGACCGGCGTTGCAAAGTCCACCACATCCATGCGCCTCTCCAACTCGGACGGCAGCTTGGCGTCGACAAAGTCAACCACGATACGTTGGGCAGATTCGTTGACATTCACGGGGGTAGCGGGATCAGACAAGGTAACGATGATGCGCCCCTCGCCATTGTGGCCCCGCTGAAAATCAATATTCTTGATATTGAAAGCAGAACCTTCTGAAATATCTGCAGCCACTCCGGTCATGGAAAACGCGGGAGCTGCCGGCTTGCTTGCCGTATCTGGGGCGGTGCCCTCCAAGGTGATATAAACATTGTTTTCATCCACGCGGGTTTTATAAGGCACCATACGGCTCAGGTTGAGAACGACGCGGGTACGGCCGTTTGACTCAACCACATTGATCCCTCTAACAACACCCACCTTCGTCATGTGGCGCCGGGGAACATTACTCGATGTCGCAGGAAAATCAAGCGCGATCCTGGCGGGGTTGTCTATCGTGAAACTCAGCGGGGGGGATTCCATGACAGCGCCATTGAAAGAAAGCCTGACCTGCGTCTTGTTGTCAGGTAGTGGGGTGATATCGACCTTCTCTACTGTGCGGGCAACATCCGGCTGCAAGATGACATCCGCCATGGACAGACCCGGTAACCACATCGACAACGCGAAGATCATCCCGGCAATAATCAGCAGTTTCACTCTGCTGCCTGGTTCTTTCACGCCCATCTCCGTGCTCCTGTATTTTGGCTGTATCCTGTCTAGCAATATCCGATCCATTCTCGAGACCCCCGTTACGGGATTATTCAACATCATTCACCGATAATGTGGCCTGGCGTTCTTCCCAGCCCCCCAACCCATTGGGCACGATTTCCGTCAACAGCAATTTGTCTTCCTGTATCAGATCGATCTTTCCATAATTCTGCCCCAGATGGTTATTGGTTTTGACGCGGTAGATGATGCCATCGGGTGCCTTCACCAAACCCCAGAGCTGCTGGTTGAATTCCAGGGTGCCTATCATTTTCAAGGTATCAAGAGGAAAATTTTCCAGCACCTCTTTACTGCGGTTGACATTGGGCCGCACGCCCTCGATCACCTTCTGAGTGGTCACCGTGGTCTTGACTTCGGATTTCCATGTCGAAAAGGGATCCCTGAGACTTGCAGCACTATACCTATAGGTTTCGGCTGTTTTGAATTCAGGTAAAGG
Source organism: Gammaproteobacteria bacterium (assembly GCA_026982565.1). GTDB lineage: Bacteria > Pseudomonadota > Gammaproteobacteria > SZUA-140 > SZUA-140 > SZUA-140. The sequence continues at coordinate 16,047 of JALSGV010000176.1, read as the reverse complement.
CTCGACCTTTCCTTTTTTCAGCTTGGCTTCGGCAACGAAGGACTCCAGATCATTCAAACCACTGTCACTACAGGCGGCAAGCAGCAATACCAGCGAGACGACGATGCCCAGGCGTCTTCCTAGCAGCAGTGCATTTTCACCCGCACTCATTTCTTCTTCTCCTTCTCGCTTTTTGCCAAGGCGTCTATCTCATCCTCATCCAGATAACGATAGGTCTTGGCCGTGACTTCCATGAGCAGGATATCCGGTTGGTCCTTGACGGGCGTAATGGAGAAATCCTGCAATGTCACGATACGGGGCAAGGCAGCGACGTCACTGATAAATTTTCCAAATTCATGGTATTTTCCCGTTACGCTTATCTTGATGGGCAGTTCGGAATAGAATTCGACGGGTTTCTCCGACTGCGGCTTGAACAACTCGAACTCCAGGCCGTTCTCCAGGCCCGCCTGGGAAATGTCCACAAGCAGCTCGGCAACTTCAGTCTTGCTGGGAAGCTGCCGCAGCATGGCGCCGAAAGAACGTTTCATCTCCTCCATCTGGTCTTTGTAGGCGGCCAGGTTGGCCGCCTGATGCGCCTTCCGCGTGTAAGTGTCTTTCAGCTCCTGTTCCTTATCGCGGCTGGTTTCCAGCGCCGCCAATTGGCTCTTGGTGTCGAACCACAGACCGGCACCCAACACAGCGACACAGATCAAGATGACAACGCCCACCTTGAACGGCTTGGGCCATCTCGAAACATCGTTGAGATCGATGTTCTTGATCTGTTCCAGGTCAATATTCATGACCCTTCCCCTGCGGCCTTGTCCATTTCCGGCCCTGATTTACTGACTTTCAACACAAAGTGGCTGGTGCGCACCTGCCCTTTATCATCGGCCTTGATGACTTCCAGGCGGGGATTCTTGAACCAGTCGGACCCATCGAGATTTCTCATGAAAGAGGAAACCCGCGCATTGGACTGGGCCACGCCCTCCAGCATGATAAAAGCCCCTTGCTGCCGGACCACAGACAGATAAATTCCAGGCGGGACAGTGCGCGCCAGATCATCGAATAAATGAACGATCTCAGGCCTGCGCGTTTGCAGTTGCTGGATAATATTCATGCGTGCCAGCAGTTTCTTCTTCTCTGTCTTAAGGGCCTTGATCTCCGCAATCTTCTTGTCGACCACGGCGATTTCGCTCTCGAGGTAATTGTTACGATTGTTCTGATTGTCGATCAGGCCACCAATATGCATGTGTATATAGAAAATGATGACCCCCATCAGCACCGCTGCGGCCCCGGCAACGGTGAAAAACTGTCGCTGCTGCTCCTTGCGGCGCGCCTCTCTCCAGGGTAATAGATTGATACAGGTCATTTTTCTGAATACCTTCTGAGGGCCAGCCCGCAGGCGATCATCAAGGAAGAGGCGTCGTCACGGATGGCGTCGGGTTTGACGCGAGAGGTCAGCGACATATTGGCGAAGGGGTTGGCCACCGACGTGGTGATGCCCACCTTGTCCTCGATCATGGCATCCACCCCATTGATGGATGCGCAGCCACCCGCAAGCACAATGTGATCCACACTGTTGTGCTGGCTGGATGAGAAAAAAAACTGCAGGGAGCGGCTGACCTGCTGCACCATGGCCTCCTTGAAGGGCTGCAGAACTTCAGGATCGTAATTCTCCGGCAAACCGCCCTGCTTCTTTGCCAGCCCTGCCTCCTCATAGGAAAGACCGTAACGGCGCTGGATTTCGTCCGTCAATTGCTTGCCGCCAAAAACCTGTTCACGGGTATAGATCACCTTGAAATCATGAGAGACACTGAGGGTGGTCATGGTGGCGCCCACATCGACCACCGCGATGGTCTTGCCGATACCGCTGTCCGGCAACTGGTGTCCCAGCATGGAAAATGCCGCCTCCATGGCAAAAGCCTCAACATCGACAATCTTGGCATTCAGGCCACCCAGTTCCAGAGCGGCAACGCGGATATCGACGTTCTCGCTGCGGGACGCCGCCAGCAGCACATCGACCATTTCCTCGTTTTTCTCGGAAATACCCAATACTTCAAAATCCAGGTTGACCTCTTCCATGGGGTAGGGAATATACTGGTCGGCTTCCAATTGGATCTGATCTGCCATATCATCGTCTGACAGGGACGCTGGCATGGCAATGATTTTGGTAATGACGGCCGATCCGGCAACGGCGACGGCAGCCTGCTTGGTGCGGGTGCCGGCGCGGTTGACAGCGCGCTTGATGGCGCTGCCTACAGCTTCCACATCGGCAATGTTCTTTTCTTCTACGGCATTCTCCGGCAGGGGGACGACTGCATAGCTCTCGACTCGATAGCGATCACCGCTTTGACCCAGCTCCAGCAATTTGACCGACGTGGAACTGATATCGAGGCCGATGAGGGGCGCCGGCCCTTTGTTGAATAATTGGAAATCCATAACGTCCTTTTATTCCTGCGGGAGGAAACTAGCTCCTTTTTGCTATACTCGTCCCGACGTCAACTATAGGTATTAACTGTTTTGATGACAATCATATTTATGCACCTAATGTATATCGTCCACTCAGGGTAAAAGTTTTATACTGAATCAAACAATATTCTTGACCAAGGTCACATTTCCCCACGCTTTATGAAACGCTTCCGTAAAATTCTCAAGGCCGGCCTCATTACCGCTGCCGGGGTTTCCCTGTTGGGCCTGCTGACCGCCCTGGGGGCCTACCTTTATATATCGCCCAATCTCCCATCTACTGAAACCCTGAAGGATATCCGCCTGCAGGTACCCCTCAAGGTATATAGCCGCGATCTCAAGCTCATCGCCGAATTCGGTGAGAAGAAGCGTACGCCCATCCGCTTCTACGAGACGCCGGACCTCATGATCCAGGCCATCCTTGCCGCCGAGGACGACCGTTTCTTCCAGCATCCCGGGGTTGACTACCACGGCATCCTGCGCGCCGTCTACAACCTCATCAGGACCGGAGAAAAAACCCAGGGTGGCAGCACCATCACCATGCAGGTGGCGCGCAATTTCTTTCTCAGCAGCGAGAAAACCTATCTGCGCAAATTGAGCGAGATCTTCCTGGCCCTGAAAATCGAACGCGAACTGAGCAAAGAGGACATCCTGGAGCTGTACATCAATAAGATTTACCTGGGCAACCGCGCCTACGGCATCACCTCCGCGGCCCAAACCTATTACGGCGTAACCCCGCATGAACTTACGCTTGCCCAAATGGCCATGATCGCCGGACTGCCCAAGGCCCCTTCCCGCTACAATCCCCTGGCCGATCCCGAGCGCGCCCTGCTGCGCCGCAACTATGTCCTGGGGCGTATGCGCCAACTGGGCAACATTACCGAGGAACAATACCGGACTGCTCTGGAGGAGCCTGACGAGGCCAGGCTGCACGGGCTGTCAATCGAAGTAGAAACCAACTTCCTTGCGGAAATGGTGCGCAGCGCCATGCTAGAACAATACGGTGAACTGGCCTATACCGCAGGATTCACGGTCATCACTACCGTGGATTCACGGCTGCAGCGGGCAGCCAACGAGGCGCTGCGCAAGGCCCTGATCGACTATGACACCCGCCATGGCTTCCGCGGCCCCGAGGACAACATCGCCCTGGGCAACCTGAGCGAGGCCGAAGACCTGCTCCATGTATTCACCGGCAAGCCCGTCATAGGGGGACTGCTGCCGGGGCTGGTGATCAGACTGGGGGACAAAGAGGCTACAGTGCTGCTCGCCGATGGCCAGTTGATTCAAATCCCCTGGGACGGCCTCAAATGGGCGCGCCCCTACATCGACGACAACCACCTGGGCAGGGTGCCCGAGACAGCCGGCGATATCCTACAGGAAGGCGACCTTATCCGCGTACTGCCTATGACCAATGACAGCTGGCGCCTGGCGCAATTGCCCGCTGTCGAAGGTGCCCTGGTATCGCTGAATCCTGATAATGGCGGCATACTTGCCCTGGTCGGCGGCTTCGACTTCAAACGCAACAAGTTCAACCGTGTTACCCAGGCGACACGCCAGCCCGGCTCCAGCTTCAAACCCTTCATCTATTCTGCAGCGCTGGAAAAGGGCTTCACCGCCGCCAGCATCATCAACGACGCTCCCGTGGTCTTCGACGACCCGGGGCTTGAAAGCGCCTGGCGTCCCGAAAACTACAGCGGCCGGTTTTTCGGCCCTACCCGCCTGCGTGAGGCCCTGATCAAGTCCCGCAATCTGGTGTCCATCCGCCTACTGAGATCCATTGGCATCAACTACACCCTGGATTATCTGACGCGCTTTGGTTTCTCACGCACAGACCTGCCCAGGGATCTTTCCCTGGCATTGGGCAGCGGTGCGGTCACACCCTTGCAGCTCGCTGGCGGCCATGCCGTCTTCGCCAATGGCGGATACCGTGTGCCACCCTATTTCATTGAACGTATTCTGGGGCCCGACAAGACCGTCCTCATGGAGGCGCGCCCCGCCACGGTATGCAGGATATGTGAAAGTGATGAAGCGCTGCATGCAGCCCTGAAAGAAAATGCAGGATCAAACAAAGCCCCTGAATCGCCTTCACCGCCGGAGGAAAAACTTTTGCCTGAGATCCCCGCAACGATTGCGAAACGTGTGATCCCGGCGGAAAACGCCTACCTCATGACCTCCATGATGCGCGACGTGATCCGCCGGGGAACCGGCCGGCGCGCCCGCGCCCTGGGGCGCAGCGACCTGGCAGGCAAGACGGGCACCACCAACGACCAGCGCGATGCCTGGTTTGCGGGCTTCAACCAGAGCCTGGTGACGGTGGCCTGGGTGGGATTCGACAAGACCCGCTCATTGGGAAACAAGGAGACAGGCGGCCGGGCGGCCCTGCCCATGTGGATGGAATTCATGAAGGTTGCCTTGGACGGCGCCCCGGAACTCCCTCTGGAGCGGCCTCCGGGGCTGGTGACGGTACGCATCGACCCGGCCAGCGGCCTGCTGGCCAACTCACGTCAGGAAAAAACCATCTTTGAAACCTTTCGCACCCGCTACGCGCCGACACAGTACGCGGAGTTCGAGGCGCCCACCACCACTGCAACGCAACAAAAGGGAAAGGACATCAGCATTGAAAATCAGGTTCCAGAGCAATTGTTCTGAACCCGTAAGGACCGACCGCAAATTCTCAATTCAGCCCGCATTTCTCACCAGGTGGCGGGATGATCGCGCAAAGATTTGGATTTACCCCAAGGGCACTTCCTTGGGGCGCACAAGGCATTTTACGAAGGAGAGGAAAACTGCGTGTATTTCCAACTGAGTAAAATGCCTTGTGGATTCAAAGATCAAGCGAGGGCTCGTCAGCCTGGTGAGAAATGCGGGCAGTCTAGCGTTTTTCCAATGGAACGTAGTCCCGCTTGCCCTCACCGATATAGACCTGACGTGGACGCCCGATACGCTGGTTGGGCTCGGCGATCATTTCCATCCACTGGGCAACCCAGCCCACGGTGCGGGCAATGGCGAACATCACCGTGAACATGTTGACGGGGATGCCCAGCGCCCTGTAGATGATGCCGGAATAGAAATCCACATTGGGATAGAGCTTGCGCTCGATGAAATATTCATCCTTGAGGGCAATCTCCTCCAGACGCATGGCCAGGTCGAAGAGGGGGTCCTTGGCATCGCCGAATCGCTCCAGCACCTGGTAGCACATGTCGCGGATGATGGTGGCGCGCGGATCGTAGTTTTTGTAGACGCGATGACCGAAGCCCATGAGACGGAAGGGGTCGCTCCTGTCCTTGGCCTTGTCGATATAGCGCGGGATGTTCTTGACGTCGCCGATCTCGTCCAGCATCAGCAGCACGGCCTCGTTGGCGCCGCCATGGGCAGGCCCCCACAGGGCAGTGATGCCCGAAGATATGCAGGCGAAAGGGTTGGCGCCTGAACTGCCCGCCAGGCGCACCGTGGCGGTGCTGGCGTTCTGCTCATGATCGGCATGGAGTATGAATATCATGTCCAGGGCCTTTTCCGCGACGGGGTCCACCTCGTACTCGGCGCTGGGCAGCGAGAACATCATGTGCAACAGGTTGCCGCAATAGCTCAGGTCGTTGCGGGGATAGATGAAGGGTTCACCCAGGGAATATTTGTAACAGCCGGCGGCAATGGTCGGCATCTTGGCGATCATGCGCAGGGCCGCCAGTTCACGATGGGCCGGGTCATGGATGTCCGTGGAATCGTGATAGAAGGCCGACAGTGAACCCACCACGCCCACCATGCTCGCCATGGGGTGGGCGTCATGATAGAAACCCTTGTAGAACCCGCGCAGACTCTCCTTGATCATGGTGTGCTTGGAGATCTTCCCGGAGAATTCCTCCAATTCCTGCTGCCTGGGCAGGCGGTTGTAGAGCAACAGATAGGCCACTTCGAGAAAGCTGCTCTTCTCGGCCAACTGCTCAATAGGATAACCGTGATAGAGCAGAATACCCTCGTCGCCATCGATGTAGGTGATGCCGCTGCTGCAACTCGCCGTGGACTGAAAGCCCGGATCGTAGGTCAGATAACCGAAGTCGCGGTAGAGATTGCTGATATCCAGCGCAGGCGGACCGAGGGTCCCTTCACGAACCTCGAGATCGATGCTTTTCCCGGTTGTATTGTCAGTGATTGTTACAGTTTTGCGCGCCATGATCTTCCCTCTCCGGCAGATAGTCAGGATATAGCCGTCAAATCTTTTTTCACCTGTTCCACGGATTCCTGGAACTGGCGGTTCTCTGTCTCATTCAATTGCAATTCGATCACTTCCTCCATGCCCTGGTTACCCAGAATGACCGGCACACCGATGGCCAGGTCATGGTGCTGATACTCGCCATCCAGAATGGCGACACAGGGCAGGATGCGCTTGCGATTGTTGCACACGGCATCGACCATGGTGGCAACGGCTGCCGCGGGGGAGTCGTTGGCGCTGCTGGTCTTCTTCAGCGCGAGAATCTCGGCGCCGCCGTTACGGGTGCGGTCGACGATCTCGTGGATCTTCTCCTCCGACAGAAAGGTATCGAGGGGAATGCCATTGATGGTGGTGAAACGGCTCATGGGCACCATGGAATCACCATGCCCGCCCAACACCATGGTCGTGATGTCCTTGATGGAGAAACCGGTTTCCAGAGCGATGAAGCTGGCCATGCGCGCCGCGTCCAACACGCCGGAAAGGCCGAAGACCCGGCTGCGGTCCCAGCCCGTCTGCTTCCAGACAGAGTAGGTCAGGATATCCACGGGATTGGTCACCATGATCACCTTGGCCTGGGGGGCATAACGCATGATGTCCTCGGTGAGACCGCGTATGATTCCGAGGTTGGCGTCCAGCACATCGGAGCGCGACATGCCAGGCTTGCGCGGCAGCCCGGCCGTGATGATGACGATGTCCGAACCTTCCATGGCGCTGTTGTCCTCGTCTCCCGTCACCCGGCTGTCGAAGCCGAACAGGGTGGCCGACTCCTGGATATCCAGGGCCGTCCCGCGCGCCACACCTTCCCGGATATCGAGCAGCACGACTTCATGGGCATGTTCTTCGTTGGCAAGAATTTGTGCCGTCGATTCACCGACACGACCCGCACCTATGATGGTAATCTTTTTCATGGCAGCTCCTTGTCACTATTGAGGGGCCGGCCTGCCGCTTGCGCCCGGGCCGGCTCCCATGTCCTGTATCACTCACTGTGCCGTGGGCACATTCTACCCTGAAATGACATCGGCTGATGAAGGGATTCACTGAATCCCCGACGGCCGCCTCTCAGGCGCATTCCTCCACCAGGGCGGCTTCAAGCCGGGGATAGTGATCGGGATAGGCCTTCTGAGCCACGCCGGAAGCGATGGCGGCATGGGCCACGGCGGCGGGGATGCGCTCGATGAGGCGGGGATCCAGGGGCTTGGGAATGATGTAGTGATGGCCATATTCCAGGTGATCCAGGCAGTAGGCCTTCAGGACCTCCTGGGGCACCGCTTCACGGGCCAGCTCGGCCAGGGCATAGACGGCCGCGATGAGCATCTCCATATTGATGGTGGTGGCGCGCACATCCAGCGCCCCCCTGAAAATGAAGGGAAAACCGAGAACATTGTTGACCTGATTGGGATAGTCGCTGCGCCCGGTGGCCATGATCAAGTCCTTGCTCACGGCGAGGGCGACGTGCGGGTCGATCTCCGGGTCGGGATTGGACAGGGCGAAGACGATGGGCCGCGGCGCCATGGTCTTCACGACCTCCGGGCTGAGCAGATTGGCGCCTGATACCCCGATGAAGACATCGGCGCCCGCCATGGCATCGGCCAGGGTGCGCTCGTCCGTATCGACGGCATACTCACACTTGTAACTGTTGAGATCCACGCGCCTGCTGTGGATGACGCCGCCGCGGTCCAGGAGACGCATGTTCTCCCTGCTTGCGCCCATCGCCTCCAGGAGACGCATGGAGGCAATGGCCGCCGCCCCGGCGCCCAGGCAGACTATCTTGGCCTGCTGGAGGGTCTTGCCCTGCAATTCCAGGGCGTTGAGCAGGGCGGCGGCGATGATGACCGCGGTGCCATGCTGATCGTCGTGAAAGACGGGGATATCGAGCCGTTCCTTGAGGGCCGCCTCGATCTCGAAACACTGGGGCGCCGCGATGTCCTCGAGATTGATGCCACCGAAGGTAGGCGCGAGGCGCGCCACCGTATCGATAAAGGCCTGCGGGGATTCCGCGTCCACTTCGATATCGAACACATCGATATTGGCGAATTTCTTGAACAACACCCCCTTGCCTTCCATGACGGGTTTGCTCGCCAGGGGTCCCACATTGCCCAGGCCCAGCACCGCGCTGCCGTCGGTGATCACCCCCACCAGGTTGCCCTTGGCCGTGTAGCGATAGGCGTCCTCGCCATGCTCGGCGATGGCCCGCACCGGCTCGGCGACACCCGGCGTATAGGCAAGGCCCAGGTCGTCCTGGGTCCGACAGGGCTTGGAAATGGAGACGGAGATTTTGCCCGGCGCGGGCCGGGCATGATAGTCGAGGGCGGCTTGCTTGCGGTCTTCAGTCATGGATTCACAGTATCTATCATATTTAGTGGAAACAGGTCAGGTCTGGCCAGATACGGGCAAAGCCGCTCCGGCGTCGGGCAGCAGGATGGTGAGCAGACCCGGATTAACAACAAAAGAGCGTAGCATTATCCGCGATTGGCGAAGACACTGCAACTATTTGTTCTGTAAAACGATTTGTCTTTTGGGTGCAAAGGGGAGCGCACGGCCGGGAGCGTCGCCGCCAGCACCGGCGCCCCATCACTATCCACATGATTATCAATATTATTTTGATAAAATACGGGATACGGAAGCACGCCCGCCCTTCACTCCGCCAACTGCAGAGAAAATGGATGGCGGATCTGCATCACCGGCCCTTCACGCCCGTGATATATCCATCCCCTGGCCAGGATGGTTCTGCCGGTATATCGCGCTATTTCATCGGACTCAAAATAGGACAGATCCTTTCGCGCGATGCGCAACGCGGCCTTTCCCTCCAGTTCGAGCCAGATGGAGCGCCGGCTGGGAGAGATCTTGCGGACCGTGCCCTTCAACAAACGAAAGCCTTTGACGCCCTTGTTCAGGCGCCGCGCAGGAACGGGCTTGAAATAGTCCGTGGACCAGATGCCGCGCCCTTTTTTCCGCGCCATCGCCTCGGCGCGGGCGTAGCAAGGCAAAAGATCCAGGTTGGGTGGCACGGCAATCGCCGCGGCGAAACCCTGCTCAACAAGCAGGGCGTTGATATTCCTGCCGTTTTCCAGATAGAGGTGGGCCAGGATACGCCCATAGCGATCATTGCGCTCTTTGCCGAACCGCAAGCTGACCTGACGATTCCGCCCCAGGATCCTCACCAGGGCGCCACGCGCATGTTCCGCCCCGGGTTGCGAAGGCTTGCCGTCGCGTCCTATCTCGGGCGCATTGATACCAATGAGGCGCAGACGCCTTCCGTCCTCCAGCAACACCGTATCTCCATCATAGACATGCCTGACCTGGCCCCTGTCATGGGTGTTGCCTGGCGCACATATGTCATCCGGCGCGGGCCAGGCATCCTGCCACACCAGGAGAAACACAAGAAAATAAAAGTATTTCATATGATTGACGAACACCCCCCGCACCCAGGGCAACAAAAAAGGCGCATCACGGAAGCGCCTTTTTGATAATGACCATGGCGGTGGGCCGCCTGGACTATTTTTTCATGCCATACTTCTGCTTGAATTTGTCCACACGCCCTGCCGTGTCCACCAGTTTCTGCTTGCCCGTGTAAAAGGGATGACAGGCCGAGCAGACATCCAGATGCAAGTCACGGCCCGCTGTCGAACGCGTCTTGAAACTGTTTCCGCAACCGCAGGTCACTGTTACCTCTTCATAGGCAGGATGTATATCCGGCTTCATGTTCTCCACCTCTATCTGCACTTCTTCAATGACGTCACCGCCCAGGCTGGCCGATGCTTCTCGCCCCCAGCGCCATCAGCGAAACCGCGCGCGCGTTGCCTCGTAATGCAGCCGAAGGACCGCGTATTCTATGCAATTTATCCCATGACGGCAAGGCCTATTCTGAACCCAGGCCCGCGGCCTCACTGATCCAGATCGAGCTGCAGCGTCTGCTTCACGCCATTGCGCTCCACCTCGATGCGCACCTGCCTGGCCGTGGCCAGACTGCGCAACACGCTGAGGCCGTTGGTGGGGGAATCGATGGAGATCCCGTTGATGGACGTCACGATGTCGCCGGACTGCAAACCAAACTGGGTGAAGAGGGCCCTGTTCCTCCCAGGCTGGATACGGTAGCCAATGAACCGCCCTTGTTTGCTGTAGGGCGTCATCTGCACGATATCTGTCAGGCGCTGGGGATCCTTGACCACCAGATCCCTGAATTCCCTGGGGGTTGGCTCCCGGCTTGCCGGGGCAACCGGCGCGCGCGTGGTCCTGGAGAAAGAAGCGGGCGGCTGACGGCCAGCGCGTTGAGCGCCATTGATTTTTTCCTCGGGCAGGCGCAGGGTTTCCAGGCGTCCGCGGCGTTCCAGAATGATGCGGTCGGTATGAACCTCCTTGAGTACGGCCCCCCCGGGCAGGCGCGCACCGACACGGAAAAACCCCTGTTTTCCATTGGGTTCGGATATGATTGCACCGGCGGCCTGAGGGTTCTCCGAGGCATAGACACCGCGCAGCACCAGATTCAGCTTGGTTTCAGGAAGCCGGGTGGGCGCCACGGCGACCGGCGCTGCCGGTTGACCACGGGGCTTGGCGCCAAACAGGTGCCACTGGGCGATGTTCCAGCGGCCCGCCGCGCCCTGCGCCTGCGCAGCGGGCCGTGCAGCGGCCTCCACCTGCATGGGCGGCGCGGCCCGTTCCGGCTCTGGAAACAGGCGCCATGTGAGGCCCGCCAGGGTATAGGCCAGAAACCCCAGTAATATCAAGTTGGTTACCACCACTGCGCGGCTGATGATCCGCTCTTGGAGCATCAGGTCCTGCAGTTTCTTCCAATCCAGATCGAATCGATTTTCCATCACCTCTCCATTGAAGAGTCAAACAGACGGACTGTCAAGAAAATAACGGCCTGCTTTCAGCCCCAGAGAACAAACATGGCGCCGATCAAAACCGGCTGGTGCACCATATAGATCAACAGGCTGTGCCTGCCCGCCAGAGTCAGGGCCTGCATGGCGCGCGGTTCCCCCGGCCAGCGCAGCAGGCGCGGCAGAGGCTCAACGCTGAAAAAGCGCCTGCCCAGAAACAGGCCCAACAGGACGACGCCAAACCATGGAATCATGGGCACATAATCCTCGGTCACCGGCTTATGGGTCATGAGGCCGACCCAGTGCAGCATGGGATGATCGAACAAGGGGTGTTGCATGAACAACCCCATCATCACCAGGACCACGCCCAGCAGCAGATTGAGCCAGTAAAAGCGCACCATCAACAGGCCCACCACGCTGGCCACGGCGATGAAGTGCAAAATCCCGAAATAGATCATGCTTTCTGGAAACACCAGATAGCTGCCCGCGCTGACCAGGGCGGCATTGAATATCAACAACAGCAACCGGCGCGCAAAGGGTGTGCGCTTGACGCCATGGCGCGTGGCCAGGTGCAGGCTGATCCCCACCAACCCCAGAAACATCGTGACAATGAGCGCCCGGAAACCCAGCCACAGGGGATCGTTATAAAAATCGATCTGCACCTGCCCGAAGTAATTCAGGTCGAAGGTAAAGTGATAGATCACCATCAAGAGGACGGCGATACCCCGCAAGCCGTCCACGGCGACATAACGGTTCCTGCTCACGTCTCAATCGTCGTATTATAAGGTGGCCAAATCCGTGACGGGGGACTCACTCACATGAAACACTTCCATTTTCCCATCATGCTGTCGATGTTATGCACATAATATCCTGTTATGTCCGCAACGGCCCTCTATTTCCAGCCCCTGCCAATAAAACCCTGCTGAACACAACAAGCAACTGTTTTATATAAATTTTTTATGTGATTAAAAAACGGACAATCTAAAAGCGGCGCTATAAAACCCGCTTCATGGATTCCTTTTCGACGGTTTATCCACAAAGTTATCCCCAGAAATTGTGGATAATATGTTTTCTCCATGAACAAACAGGACCTTAGCACCAGGGATCGACGGCCGTCACCAGCGGAATAAGATCCACTGGGGTATGAGCAACTCCTCGTCGAGTTCATTCTGACGCACATCGAAGCTGCCATCGCCATCACTGTCCACCAGGAAATAGGGAACTCCCTTCTTGGGTATCACCTTGATCATGTAGAGCTGGCCATTGATTCGGTACTCCTCCACAAGGTCTTCACCGCGATGAATGATGGTGACCTCGGGCTCCAGTGATTGATCCACACCGCCTGGCGACGAGGGTGCGGCTTGCGCGAGAACCGATAGAGAAGGAGACGACAGAGCCGCTGCCAGCAGCACACATATGAGGAATCGTCTCCTGGCGGATACCCTGACCGCCGGCGATCCCCTATAAAATTTTTCGTGCATCATCAGACAGCCCCCGCAATCCCCTGGCCAGCAACATATTAACCCGGCAACAATATATTGTTGCCGGGTTAATAAGACCGGTTAAAGTTTCAGACAGTTCATTTCCCGATAGTATAATGGATGCCTTTGCAGTTAGCCCGCCCTTTCTAAGGGGCATGTCCGAAGGACAGGAAACGACCCATGAGACACAGCATATCAAAACAGTCGCGCCCAACAGCCCGCTCATGAACGCGAAGACGAAACCACAAAACGATCCCGACCTGCTGCTGGTGGATGGCTCATCCTATCTCTACCGCGCCTATCACGCCCTGCCGCCGCTGACCAATTCGCAAGGGCAGGCCACGGGGGCCGTCTATGGCGTCACCAATATGCTGCGCACTCTCCTGAAGGAATACCAGCCGGCCCGCCTGGCGGTGGTCTTTGACGCCAAGGGCAAGACCTTCCGTGACGAGCTCTTCACCCAGTACAAGGCCCATCGCCCGCCCATGCCGGAAGACCTGCGGGAGCAGATCGAGCCCCTGCACCGGATCATTGTGGCCATGGGCATCCCCTGCCTGGTGATCGAGGGCGTGGAGGCCGACGATGTCATCGGCACCCTGGCCAGGCAGGCCACCGCCGCCGGAATGGACACCCTCATTTCCACGGGCGACAAGGACATGGCCCAGCTGGTCGACAGGCATATCACCCTCATCAACACCATGACCAACAAGTCTCTGGACACCCAGGGCGTGGTGGACAAGTTCGGCGTGCGCCCCGAACAGATCATCGACTATCTGGCGCTCATCGGCGATACCTCCGACAATATTCCCGGCATTCCCGGCGTCGGCCCCAAAACGGCCGCCAAGTGGCTCGAGGAATATGGCTCCGTGGATGAAATCATTCGCCATGCCCATGAGATAAAAGGGAAAATAGGAGAAAAGCTGCGCGCCAACCTGGACCGGATACCCCTCTCCCGGCAGTTGGCCACCATCAAATGTGACGTCCCCCTGGATGTCGAACCCGAGACGCTGCAACGCCATGAGCCAGATCTGGAAGCACTGCGCAACCTTTTCCAGCAACTGGAGTTCAGACGCTGGCTGGAGGAACTGTGCAAACCTGCCGCGGACGCAGTCACGGATACAGCGCAACAAAACAAGCCCGCTCAGGCGGCTTCCAGGGCAGACTATGCCACCATCCTTACAGAAGAGGCCTTGCAGCGCTGGCTGGAAAAGCTGGCAGCGTCCGGCCTGTTCGCCTTCGACACGGAGACCACCAGCCTGACTCCCCTGGATGCGGCAATCGTTGGCGTCTCTTTCGCTGTCTCGCCGGGAGAGGCGGCCTATGTCCCCCTGGGACACGACTATCCCGGCGCACCCGGCCAACTCTCCCGGGACACCGTACTGGAAAAACTGCGCCCCCTGCTGGAAAACAAGCAGGGCTGTATCGTTGGGCAGAATCTCAAATACGACATCGCCGTGCTGGGCAACCACGGCATAAAACTGGAAGGGCGGCTGTTCGATACCATGCTGGAGTCCTACGTCCTCAACAGCAACGCCACGCGCCACGATATGGATTCCCTCGCCCTGCAATACCTGGGCCGGGCCACGGTGCACTACGAGGATATTGCCGGAAAGGGAAAAAATCAGCTTGTCTTCAATGAAATACCAATAGACCGGGCAGCGCCCTACGCGGCCGAGGATGCCGACATCACCCTGCAGTTGCACCAAACCCTGTGGCCAAGAGTCGAGAAGGAAAAGGGCCTGAAAAAGGTCTTCGAAGACATCGAAATGCCCCTGATGCCCATTCTTGCCGAGATGGAACAGTATGGGGTATTGATCGATGCAGGACTCCTCGAGGCGCTGAGCAAAGAGCTGGCGGCAGGAATGGAAGATCTCGCCCGGCAAGCCTACGCCCTGGCGGGCGAGCCTTTCAACCTTTCCTCGCCCAAGCAGATCCAGGCCATTCTCTATGACAAACTGCACTTGCCCGTCATTCGCAAAACCCCTGGCGGGCAACCCTCCACGGCGGAATCCGTGTTACAGGAACTCGCCCTGGACTATCCCCTGCCGCAGCTGATCCTCGATTACCGCAGCCTCAGCAAGCTGAAATCCACCTACACTGACAAGCTGCCGCAACAGGTCCACCCGCGGACAGGGCGCATCCACACCTCTTACCATCAGGCCGTCACCGCCACGGGGCGCCTGTCCTCCAGCAATCCCAATCTGCAGAACATTCCCGTCAGAACCGCAAATGGACGCCGCATCCGCCAGGCCTTCATTGCGCCACCCGGCTGCGTTATCATCGCCGCGGACTATTCCCAGATCGAATTGCGCATCCTGGCCCACTTCTCACAAGACCCGCGGCTGCTGGCCGCCTTCCAGCAGGAACAGGACATTCACCAGGCCACGGCCGCCGAGATCTTTGCCGTGCCCCCGGAGCAGGTGACCGCGGATCAGCGGCGCCATGCCAAGGCGGTCAATTTCGGACTCATCTACGGCATGTCCGCTTTCGGGCTGAGCCGCCAACTGGGTATCGAGCGCGGCGCGGCGCAGGAATATATCGACCTCTATTTCGCGCGCTATCCGGGTGTAAAGGACTTCATGGACGAAACGCGCGAGCGCGCCCATGAACAAGGTTACGTGGAAACCCTGTTCGGGCGCCGCCTCTACCTGCCCGAGATCAACAGCCGCAATCATCAGCGTCGCCAGTACGCCGAGCGGGCGGCCATCAATGGCCCCATGCAGGGCACGGCGGCCGACATCATCAAGATCGCCATGCTGGAATGTGAACGCAGAAAAAGGGAAACGGACAATGCCCCCCCCCTCAGAATGATCATGCAAGTGCATGATGAACTGGTCTTTGAGGCGCCGGCAGCGGATCAGGCAAGCCATGTACGGGAGATTTCGTCCTGCATGACGGAAGCAGCCCGGCTCAGGGTCCCCCTCCGCGTGGAAATCGGCGCGGGCAGAAACTGGGATGAAGCCCATTAGTTAAACCTGAATCCGTGGGTTCAGGTTTAACTTGAGAGCACCAAGATCTCTGCTGCAACTACTTGATTCTTAATATTAACCCGGCACGCAATGGCTGAATACGATATATATTGTTGCCGGGTTAA
>JALSGV010000175.1 GCA_026982565.1 Gammaproteobacteria bacterium | reverse complement strand
TGTTCGCCTTGGAGGTGGTAGAGCAACAAATCGAAAACGACCATCTGATTGACTGACAAAACTTGAGGGCATGGCGGAGACGTGGCATAACTTCCCTGATTGAAACCAAACTCCAACAAGAAAGGAGGGAGAAGTTATGCCGGCCATGCCCCCGCTGTATGATATGCTGTGGCAGTTGTTTGGTCAACAGCGTCATGTGTGGAAAGACGTGCGTCATTTGAAGACCTTTCTCTGGATGGTGGTGGGTGTGATAGAGGAGATGACGGTGCATTTGACGGCCTGGGCGCCTTATGTGCGGAGTCGAGCGACCCAGGCGGCGAGCACGGTACGCCGGTTTGGCCGCTGGTTGCATAACCCGCGCATCGAGGTCGGTCCGATTTGGGCGGCCTACATGCGGCAGGTGTTGCAGGGGTGGACGGGCCGCGTGTATCTGGCGTTGGACACCACGTCCCTGTGGGGGAAGTTCTGCTGGATTCGAGTCAGTCTGTGCTATCGGGGCCGGGGCATTCCCCTGGCCTGGCGGGTGGTGCGCCATGGCAGTGTGCGGGTGAGCTTTGCTGTCTATCAAGAGGTCTTGCAGCAGGCGGCCCAGGCGATTCCCGACCATCTGGAAGTGGTGCTGTTGGCGGACCGGGGCTTTTGTGACCTGGCCTTGCTGCGTTTCTTGCGCGATACCCTCCACTGGCACTGGCGTATACGGCTGAAGGGGTCGTTTCTGGTCTACAAGCCGGGGCGAGGGTGGCGGCAGGTGCGGCGTTTCACCCCACCGGTGGGGCATGCCCTGTACTGGCATCACGTGTACGTGGGCCAGGAGCAATTTGGGCCGGTGCATCTGGCCGTGGCGCGGCCGGTCGATGGAACGGCATACTGGTATGTGGTCAGCGATGAACCGACGGGGCCGCATACCCTGGACGAGTATGGCCTGCGGCCTCACATCGAGGAAAACATCCTGGATGATAAGAGCAATGGCTTTCAGGTGGAAAGTTCCTATCTGGAATCGGCGACCGCTTTGGAACGGCTGGGGCTGGTGCTGGCCGCAGCCACCTTGGTCCTGGTCCTGCAGGGGGTGCAGGTGGTGGCCGCAGGCAAACGGCGCTGGGTAGACCCCCATTGGATGCGCGGGGAGAGTTATCTGAAGATTGGCCGCAAATATTTGATGCGCGTGTTGTATCACGGGGGCGAAATTCTCCGGCGCCTTATCTTGCCACCAGGTGAGGATCCGGAGCCCGCACGGGCATCGAAACGCTGTGCGAAACCAAAACCACATGAATTCATTACCTCATGGGAATATGTGTATTGAAATGTAAATTTGTCAGTCAATCAGCTTGACCACATTGGTTCCTTTAATA